>NZ_JBPQTK010000083.1:0-26807 GCF_051386315.1 Micromonospora sp. URMC 107 | reverse complement strand
CCCGTCCCCCGACGGAGCGCCGGCGGACGGTGGGCGGCACGCGCCGGCGGGGCCGGCGTCCCGACAGTTTCATCACGACTTAATGAATGTGGTCATTAAAGTGGTTGGCCGAAGGGCCGTCAAGCACGGGGTCGTACAGTCGCTCGGGACGGCCGAGGGGATCGAGGTGGCAGGTGGAGCTGGCGCGCGCGACCAACCGGGGCGTCCGGCTGCGCAACCGGTCCGCCCTGCTGTCGAAGGTCTTCCTGGACGGCCCGCTCACCCGGCAGGACCTGGTCCGCAGCACGGGGTTGAGCCAGCCGGCGGTGAGCAACGTGGTCGGCGACCTGATCGACGAGGGGCTGGTCGTCGAGGCGGGGGCCGCCGAGTCCGACGGCGGCCGGCCCAGCATGATGCTGCGGGTCGCGCCGCGGTTCGCGTTCGTCGTCGGGGTGGACGTCGGGGAGACCCGGGTCCGGGTGGAGCTCTTCGACTTCGCGATGACCCAGCTGGCCAGCGTCGCGTACCCGCTCGATCCGCGGCGCACGGAGCCGGCGGAGGTGGCCGGGCACGTGCTGGCCGGGATCGACGTGGTCACGGCCCGGGCCGGGGTGGCCGCCGACGAGGTGCTCGGCGCCGGCATCGGCGTCTCCGGGGTCGTCGAGCAGGGCCGGGAGGCCGTGGTGCACGCCCAGTCGCTCGGCTGGGACCGGGTGCCGTTGGAGCGGCTGATCGCGGCGGGCACCGACCTGCCGCTGCACATCGACAACGGGGCCAAGACGCTCGGCCAGGCGGAGATGTGGTTCGGCGCCGGCCGGGGGGCCCGGCACGCCGTCTTCGCACTTGTCGGTTCCGGGATCGGCGCCGCCGTCGTGACCAACGGGACGACCTACCGGGGCGCCTCCAGCAGCGCGGGGGAGTGGGGGCACACCACCCTGCTCTACGGCGGGCGGCCCTGCCGCTGCGGCGCCCGCGGCTGCCTGGAGGCGTACGTCGGCGCGGAGGCGGTCATCGACCGCTACCGGGAGGCCCGGGGTGGCCACCCCGTCCCGGGCGGGGACGAGGAGTCCCAGCTGGCGGCCCTGATCGAGGCGGCCGGCACGTCGGCCGCCGCCCGGCGGGTGCTGGACGAGACGGCGGAGTACCTCGGCGCCGGCGTGGCCAACCTGATCAACCTGTTCAACCCGGAACGGGTCGTGCTCGGGGGCTGGGCCGGCATGGCGCTGGGCGGCCTGCTGCCGGCCGTGCGGGAGGCCGCCGGCCGACAGGCACTGCGGCAGCCGTACGAGCAGGCCTCGATCGAGCTGGGCCTGCTGGGCGTCGACGCGGTGGCGCTCGGCGCGGCGACGCTCCCGATCGCCCGGCTGCTCACGGCGGGCGGGGTGCGGTCGGCGAACCGGCGGGTTACCGAGCAAATCGAACTTCACGGATAAATAACAGCGTTATTTATCGATGCCTTGACGGCTGCGCAACGGCGCCGCAACACTCGGACGAGAGCGCTCTCTCCCGTCCCGGCGTCGGCCGGCGTACGCCACCCGCACCGCCGCGGTCCCCTTCGTCATCCCCGTCACGCCCGAGGTCAGCGTCCCTCTATCGACAGGCGAAGTCATGACATCTCGTGCTACATCCGTACGCCCGACGCCGCCGCCGGGGCGCCCCGCCCGGCGGCTGCTCGTCGGCCTCGCGCTGCTGCTCGTCGCGGCGCTCACCCCCGCCGCCGGGACGCCCCCGGCGCAGGCCGCGCCGAGCCTGCTGTCCCAGGGCCGGCCCGCGACCGCCTCGTCGACGGAGAACGCCGGCACCCCGGCGTCCGCCGCCGTCGACGGCGACGCCGGAACCCGCTGGGCCAGCGCCTTCAGCGACCCCCAGTGGATCCAGGTCGACCTCGGCGCCCGGGCCAGCCTCAGCCAGGTGACCCTGGTCTGGGAGGGCGCCTACGGCCGGACCTTCGCGATCCAGACCTCCGACGACGGCGTCGCCTGGACCACCGTCCACAGCACCACCGCCGGCACCGGCGGCACCCAGACCCTGAACGTCGCGGGCGCCGGCCGGTACGTCCGGATGTACGGCACCGCGCGCGGCACCGGCTACGGCTACTCGCTCTGGGAGTTCCAGGTCTACGGCGAGACCGGCGGCACCGCGCCCACCTGCGGCAGCGCCAACGTCGCCCAGGGCCGGCCGGCCGTCGCGTCGTCGGTGGAGAACGCCGGCCTGCCCGCCTCGGCGGCCCTCGACGGCGACCCCGGCACCCGCTGGGCCAGCGCCGCCGCCGACCCCCAGTGGCTGCGGGTGGACCTGGGGACCGTCCGGTCGATCTGCCGCGTGGTGCTGACCTGGGAGGCGGCCCACGCGCGGGCGTTCGAGATCCAGACCTCGGCCGACGGCAACGCCTGGACCACCGTGTACGGCACCACCACCGGCACCGGGGGCAGCCAGTCGCTCGCCGTCACCGGCAGCGGTCGCTACCTGCGGGTGTACGGCACGGCGCGGGCCACCGGCTACGGCTACTCGCTCTGGGAGTTGGCGGTGAACGTGCCGGGCGGTGACGCCCCGCCGGTGGAGCCGACCGACCCCCGCAACCCGAACTTCGGGCCGAACACCTTCGTCTTCGACCCGTCGACCCCGACCGCCACCATCCAGGGCCGGTTGAACACGATCTTCACCCAGCAGGAGCGCAACCAGTTCGGTCCCGAGCGCTACGCGGTGCTGTTCAAGCCCGGCACCTACACCGCCGACGTCAACCTCGGCTTCTTCACCCAGGTCGCCGGCCTCGGGATGTCGCCCGACGACGTCAACCTCAACGGCCACGTGCGCGCCGAGGCGTTCTGGATGGGCGGCAACGCCACGCAGAACTTCTGGCGGGCCGCCGAGAACCTGTCGGTGACCCTGCCGGCCGGGGTGACCGTGGAGCGGTGGGCGGTCTCGCAGGCCGCGCCGTACCGGCGGATGCACCTGCGCGGCGCGCAGAACCAGATCCAGCTGTGGAACGGCGGCGACGGCTGGTCCAGCGGCGGGCTGATGGCCGACACCAGGATCGACGGCCTGGTCGTCTCCGGCTCCCAGCAGCAGTGGTACTCGCGCAACAGCGAGTTCGGCGGCTGGACCGGCTCGGTGTGGAACATGGTCTTCCAGGGCGTCACCGGCGCCCCGCCGCCGCACTTCCCCAATCCCTCGCACACCGTCATCCCGCAGACCCCCCAGGTGCGCGAGAAGCCCTTCCTCTACGTCGACGGCACCGGCGAGTACCGGGTCTTCGTGCCGGCGCTGCGCGCCAACTCGACCGGCACCAGCTGGTACGGCAAAACCCCGGCCGGCTCCTCCATCTCGCTCAGCCAGTTCTACGTCGTCCGGCCGGGCACCGGCGCGGCCACCATCAACGCCGCGCTCGCCCAGGGCCGGCACCTGCTGTTCACCCCGGGCGTGCACCGGGTCACCGAGCCGATCCGGGTGGACCGCCCCGACACGGTGGTCCTCGGCCTCGGCCTGGCGACCGTCCAGGCCGACGACGGCACCGTCGCGATGCGGGTCGCCGACGTGGACGGCGTGAAGGTGGCGGGCATCATGTTCGAGGCCGGCCAGGTGAACTCGCCGGTGCTGATGGAGGTCGGCCCGCCCGGCTCGGCGGCGAGCCACGCGGCCAACCCGACCTCGCTGCACGACGTCTTCTTCCGCATCGGCGGGCCGGGCGTCGGCCGGGCCACCAATACGTTGACCGTCAACAGCGACCACGTGATCGGTGACCACATGTGGCTCTGGCGCGCCGACCACGGCGACGGGGTCGGCTGGACGGTGAACACCGCCGACACCGGCCTGACGGTCAACGGCGACGACGTGACCATGTACGGCCTCTTCGTCGAGCACTACCAGCGGTACCAGACCGTGTGGAACGGCAACGGGGGGCGCACGTACTTCTACCAGAACGAGATGCCGTACGACCCGCCGAACCAGGCCGCCTGGATGAACGGGGCCAGCCGCGGCTGGGCGGCGTACAAGGTGGCCGACTCGGTGACCAGCCACCAGGCGTGGGGGCTGGGCAGCTACTGCTACTTCAACGTGAACCCGGCGGTCGTCGCCGACCGGGCCATCGAGGCGCCGACCAACCCGAACGTCCGGTTCACCAACATGGTCACCGTCTCCCTCGGTGGGGTGGGCACCATCAACCGGGTGGTCAACAACACCGGCGGCACCGCCAACGCGGCCAACCAGCAGGTGTACCTGACGAACTATCCGTGACCCGTACGGCGGCGGGCCCGGCCGGATCGTCCCGGCCGGGCCCGCGCCCTCCCGCCCTTCCGGCGACGTCGGCGACCGTGCGGCGGCCTCGCCGGATGGCCCGCGTCACTTCACACGATAAAACATTGCAGCGCGTGCAAGATCGCTTGTAGGGTCCTCGCGTGACATCCGCCGGAACCGAGCCCGCTTCCGGGCGGCGCGACCGCAAGAAGCGCCAGACCCGGGCCGCGCTGACCGAGGCGGCGCTGCGCCTGGTGGCCGAGCGCGGCCTGGCCCAGGTGACGGTGGAGGAGATCAGCGAGGCGGCGGACGTCTCCCCGCGCACCTTCTTCAACTACTTCGCCTGCAAGGACGACGCCCTGGTCGGCGACCAGGGCGTCGCGGCGCGCCTGGTGGCCCGGCTGGCCGCCGTGCCGCCCGAGGTGCCGGTGCTGGCCGCGCTGCGGACCGCGCTCGACGAGGTGATCGACGAGGTGCGCGCCGAGCGTGAGCTGTGGTGCCTGCGGATGGACGTGGTGACGCGCAACCCCGCGCTGCTGCCCCGCCTGCTGGCCGGCAACGCCGAGACGGAACGCGCCATCGTCGAGGTCGTCGCGGCGCGGGTCGGCGTCGGTCCCGGCCACGCGTACCCGGCGCTGGTCACCGCCGTGACGGGTGCCGCCCTGCGCCACGCGATGACCAGGTGGGCCGCCCACCCCGACCGGCCGGACCTGGCCGACCTCGTCGACGAGGCGTTCGCCGCCCTCGCCGCGGGGCTGCCGCAACCCGACCGGTCCTGACCCCGTAAGCCCCTTCCGGGAAAGGTGCCCGGGAGGCCGTGAATCCCGTACCCGGTAAGGAACGTCAATGACCGCCACCGTGCCCGCCAAGACCCCCGAGGTCGGCGCCGGCCGCATGTCCCGCCGCGAGGTGCTCCAGGCACTCTCCGGCCTGATGGTCGGCATGTTCGTGTCGATCCTCGCCTCGACGGTCGTGGCGAACGCGCTGCCGCGCATCATCGCCGACCTCGACGGCACCCAGACCGTCTACACGTGGATCGTCACCACCGAGCTGCTGGCCATGACGGCGACCGTGCCGCTGTGGGGCAAGATGGCCGACCTCTACAGCAAGAAGCTGCTGATCCAGCTCTCCCTCGGCCTCTTCGTGGTCGGCTCGCTGATCGCCGGGCTTACCCCGAACGTCGAGGTGCTGCTGGTCAGCCGGGCCGTCCAGGGCATCGGCGCCGGCGGCATGACCGCCCTGGCCACCATCGTGATGGCGGCCATGATCCCGCCCCGCGAGCTGGGCCGCTACGCCGGCATCTTCGGCGCCGTCTTCGGCGTCGGCACCATCGCCGGCCCGCTGATCGGCGGCGTGCTCGTGGACACCTCCTGGCTGGGCTGGCGCTGGTGCTTCCTGATCGGCGTCCCGTTCACCCTGCTCTCCATCGTCCTGCTCCAGCGCACCCTGCACCTGCCGGTGACCCGCCGCAAGGTGAAGATCGACTGGCTCGGCGCGCTGCTCATCACCTCCGGGGTCTCCACCGTGCTGGTCTGGTCGTCGCTGGCCGGCAACAAGTTCGCCTGGGCCTCGGGGTGGACGGCACTGATGGTCGGCGGTGGGCTCGCCCTGCTGGCGCTGGCCGTCTGGGTCGAGGCGCGCGCGGAGGAGCCGATCGTGCCGCTGGACATCTTCCGCAACCGCACGGTCTCGCTGACCACCGTCGCCAGCATCCTGGTCGGCGTGGCGATGTTCGGCGGCACCGTCTTCCTCTCCCAGTACTTCCAGCTCTCGCTGGGCAAGTCGCCGACGGTGGCGGGGCTGATGAGCCTGCCGATGATCCTCGGCCTGCTGGTCTCGTCGACGGTGGCCGGCCAGCTCATCACCAAGTACGGCCGCTGGAAGCGTTACCTGGTGGCCGGCGCCGTCGTGATGGTCGCCGGCATGCTGCTGCTCGCCACCATCGACGCCCAGACCAGCGTCGTGCTGCTCAGCGTCTACATGGCGGTGCTCGGCGTCGGCGTCGGCATGCTCATGCAGAACCTGGTGCTCGCGGCGCAGAACGACGTGCCGGCGCACGAGCTGGGCGCGGCCACCTCCGTGCTGACCTTCTTCCGCAGCATGGGCGGCACGATCGGCGTCAGCGCGCTCGGCGCGGTGCTGGCCAACCGGGTCGCCACGCTGAGTGCGGAGAAGCTCGGTCCGCTGGCTGGTGGCGCCCCGGGCGGGGAGGGCTCCACGGAGGTGCCCGACCTGTCCGCCCTGCCCGAGCCGGTGCTGAAGATCATCCAGGATGTGTACGGGACCGCCACCGGCGAGCTGTTCCTGGTGGCCACCCCGTTCGCGGTGCTCGCCCTGGTGGTGGTGCTGTTCATCCGGGAGAAGCCGCTGCACACCCTCAGTGGCGACGAGCGGCGGGCCCGGGAGGAGGCGGCCGCCGCCGTACCCGGCGCGCACTGAGTCACCCGCTCGAAAGGGCGGCCCGGCCTCTGCCGGGCCGCCCTTTCCTCCGCCCGCCCGACCGGCCGGACGCCCCGGCCGCCACCCCGGCCCGTGCGCCGGGGACGGTCCCGGCCGCGCACCGCAGGCCGTCCCGGCCGTCCGCCGAGGGGGCGGTCCGGTCGCCCCCGCATCGACGTCTTTGATTGACAGGTGATGAACGGCGCGTTACGGTCGCTCGGGAAAGCGCTTTCCAATGCACTCGCCTGCCCCACCACCCTCAGGAGGTCAGTCATGGAAGGGCCGGACCCCGCACGTCCGTCGTACCGGAAGAGGTGGCCCGTCATCGGCGGCGCGGTCGCCGTGATCACCGCCGCCAGCCTGGTCTTCTCGCCCGCGGCCGGCGCCGCCACCGCCTTCTCGGCCGGCTTCGAGGACGGCAGCATCGCCGGCTGGTCCAAGTCGGGCGGCAGCTGGTCGGTCGTGCCCGACGGCTCTAAGGTGGCGCGGCAGTCCAGCACCTCCAGCGAGAACGCCCGACTCTTCAACGCCTCGACCGCCCTCACCGACTACACCGTCCAGGCCCGGGTCAAGCCGGTCAGCCTGGGCGCCAACGGCTTCGTCGGGTTGCTCGCCCGCGCCTCCGGATCGACGACCTTCCACCGGCTGGCCCTGCTCCCGGGCCGGGTCGAGTTGCAGGCGGTCGACGGCAGCTCCGTGACCGTGCTGGGCAGCTCCGCGCGGACCGTCAGCAACGGCACCTGGTACACCCTCTCGCTCACCGCCAGCGGCTCCGTGGTCAGCGCGTCGATCGACGGGACGCAGTTCGCCTCGCGCTCCGCCTCGGGCCCCGCCGCCGGCCGCATCGGCCTGCAGACCGCGTACTCCTCGGCCTCCTTCGACGACGTGGTGGTGACCACCGGGGGCACCCCGCCGCCGACGACCGCGCCGCCGACCACCGCGGCCCCGACGACCGCGCCGCCGACGACCGCGCCCCCTACCACGCCGCCGCCCACGACCCCGCCGCCGACGACCCCGCCGCCGGGCGGCAACGCGCCCGGCCTGCAGGGCTTCGCCACCATGACCGGCCACGGCCGGACCGGCACGAACGGCGGAGCGGGCGGCCCGACGGTGACCGTCAGCAGCTACGCGCAGCTGGCCGCAGCCGTGGCCGACGACGCGCCGCGGATCGTCCGCGTCTCCGGCACGATCACCGGCACCGGCGCCAACATGCTGGACGTCGGCTCCAACAAGACGATCATCGGGGTCGGCTCCACCGCCACGATCAGCGGCTTCGGCCTCGACGTCAACGGCTGGGGCCCGGACGAGGTGGCCTGGGGCGGGGACCTCTGCGACCCCGCCGAGCGGAGCCTCTTCACCCACGTCCAGAACGTGATCATCCGTAACCTGACGTTCCGCAGCTCGCCCGACGACTCGATCAACGTGCAGTGCTACTCGCACCACGTCTGGATCGACCACAACACCTTCCACCCCTCGACGGACGGCTCGGTGGACGTCAAGCGCGGCTCCGACCTGGTCACGGTGTCGTACAACCGGTTCGTCGGCACGGACAAGTCGATGCTGCTGGGCCACAGCGACAGCAACGGCGCCCAGGACACCGGCTACCTGCGCGCGACCTACCACCACAACTGGTTCGACGGCTCGAACACCCGCCACCCCCGGGTGCGGTTCGGCTACGCCCACGTGTTCGGCAACTTCGTGGAGGTGGACGACTACTTCATCGGCCTCGGCGTCGGCGGCCAGGTCTACGCCGAGAGCAACCACGTGAAGAGCGCGAAGACGATCACCGAGGACTACGGCGACACCCGCCTGACGTGGACGGGCACGAACTTCTACGACAAGGCCACCATCACCCGGGCGAACGACTCCGGCAAGACGATGGACGACTGGCTGCGGATCGACAACACCGTCGCCCGGCCGCCGTACGCGTACACGGCCGGATCCGCCTCCGCCACCCCGCCCGCCGCGGGCGCCGGGGTGGGCGGCGCGGAGCAGCTGCCGTGACCGTGTCGGCCGCTCCGGGCACCCCGGACTGAACGGCCGTCGACGGGGGTGGGCGAGCAGGCGGCCCGCCCCCGCCGACGCGCGCCACGCCGGCGGCGGCCCCGGACGCGGGCCACGCCGGCAGCGGCCTCGCCGAATGTCAGGCCGCAGCGGCCCCGGGCCGCCTGTCAGGCCGGCAGCGGCCCCGGGGCGGGGACCGGCCGGCGCTGCGGCGCGGGGAGCGGCACCGGCCGGCGTGCCGCCGGCCAGGCGGCCGGGATGCGTTCCAGCACCCCGCCGGCGAAGACGTCGCGCAGGCCGAGCGGCTTCAGGTGGACGTACCCGATGTGGCAGTCGCAGACGGCGTTGCCGCACGGCCGCGGCCGAAGGGCCGACCGCCACGACCCGTCGTAGAGGTTGCCGATCGGTTCGTCGATGAAGTGGCAGCGGCGCACCGTGCCGTCGCCGAGGACCGAGATCGCCGTCTCTCCCGCGTGGCACGGGCGGTCGAGCGACACGTGCGGGCGGACGCTGTAGCCGAAGAGCGGGTCCAGCTCCGTCCAGGTCGCCTCCTCGGCGGCGTCGTAGCGCCGGCCCTCGGCGGCGTTGACCCACAGGTAGACCCCGGCGGGCAGGGCGGCCCGCAGCGCCCGCGCCTCGGCGAGGTGCTCCGGCAGGCCGACCACCCCGACCGAGTAGCGGATGCCCAGCTCGGACAGCCGGGCACAGCGGCGCAGGAAGCGGTCCCGGTCGACCTGACCGGGGTGGTAGGTGGTCCACAGGGCGGCGGCGCGCGGGTCGGCGTCGGCCAGCCAGTCCACCCGGGCGGCCAGGTTGGTCTGGATGACCACCCGGTCGACGTGCGGCAGGCGGGACAGCGACACCATCGCTTCCCGGTACCAGCTGCGGGTCAGCCCCTCGCCCCACGGGGTGAACAGCACCGACAGCCGCACGTCGGTGGTGGCCGCCGCCCAGCCGACGAACCGCTCCAGCGCCGCCCGGTCGGCGCGCAGCAGCTCCGGAGGGTCGTGCCGCTTGGCGAACGGGCAGTACGGGCAGTCGTAGTTGCAGCTCGCCAGGGGCCCCCGGTAGAGGATCGCCAGGTTCACCTCGGCACGTACCCGGTCATCGCGTCGCGCACCCGGGCCGAGGTCAGCCACGGGCCGATCGCGTCGGAGCGGGCCAGCCCGGCCGGGGTCAGCCGCAGCCCGCCGTCGCCGGCCCACCCCCGGTCGACCAACCGGCCCAGCTCCGGGAAGTCGTCGCCGGGCGGTCGGCCGAAGCGCGCCCGGTAGGCCGCCGCGTCGACCCCGTCGGCGCGCAGCAGCGACTTGAGCAGCCACCGGCGGCGCTGCTCGGCGCCGTCCAGGGTGAACCCGAACTCGGCGTACCGGAAGTCGTCCGCCGGTCGGGCCAGGTAGTCGTCGAGCACCGCCCGCACCTGGGACACGCCGACCGCGTAGTCGAACGAGTAGTGCAGGGACGTGGTGTAGGAGCGGGCGCCGCAGCCGAGGCCCACCATGCCGTCGTCCTGGCAGCAGTAGTCCGGCCCGTCCGGGGTGGGCGCGTCGGCCCGGCGGAACTGCCGCATCGACTCCTGCCGGTACCCGGCCGCGCCCAGCGTCGCCACGGCCTGCTCGTAGAGGGCGAGCCGCTGGGCGTCCCAGTCCGCGCGGCCGTGCGCCCGCCGCCCGAGCCCCGTCAGCGGGCGCACGTACAGCGGGTAGAGGTACAGCTCCTCCGGCCGCCACGCCAGGGCCGCGTCGAGGCTCTCCCGCCAGGTGTCGGCGGTCTGCCCGTCGATGCCGTAGATCAGGTCGATGTTGAGCACGGGGATCCGGGCGTCGCGGATCGCGGTCAGGGCCGCCTCCACCTCCGCGCGGCGCTGCGGCCGGCCGGCGGCGCGGGCCTCGGCGTCGAGGAAGCTCTGCACGCCGATGCTCACCCGGGTGGCGCCGTGCGCGGCGAGCACCGCGAGCCGCTCCGGCGTGGCGGTGGCCGGCGAGGTCTCCACCGACAGCGGTACGCCGGGCAGCCGGGCCCCCATCGCGGTGGCGATGCCGAACAGCTCGGTCAGCTCGTCGGCGGTCAGGTAGGTGGGGGTGCCGCCACCGAACGCCGCGCGGGCGTAGCCGGCGTCGTCGCCCAGCGCGTCGGCGACCCGGCCGGCCTGCCGGCGCAGCTGCCGCAGGTACGCCGTCACCTGCTCGGCCGGCGCGTTGGCGCGGGTGAACAGGTTGCAGAACCCGCAGCGCATCTCGCAGAACGGCAGGTGGACGTAGAGGAAGAGCGCCTCGCGGGCCTCGGCCCGCCACACGTCCGCCAGCGGCGGGCGGGGGCGCAGCGGCCGGTAGGAGGTCTTGTGCGGGTACGCGTACAGGTACTGCTGGTACGGCGAGCCGTCGAGGCCCGTGTCGGTGCTGGTCACCATTCTCCCGGTTGCAGGACGAAGTGGGCGTACGGGACCGTCCACACCACGTCGTGGCCGATCCGGTGGCCGGTGTGGCCGTCCTCCCCGTAGGCGGTGCCGTGGTCGGAGCAGACGATCGCGAACACCGGTCGGCCCCGGCCGGTGAGCAGGGCGAACAGCCGGTCGATCCGGCCGTCGACGTACTCCAGGGCGGCGGCGTGGCTGGCCAGGTCGTCGGCCCGTGCCCCGGGCAGGTGGTGCCGGTTGGGCTGGTGCAGGGCGGCGACGTTGAGGAACGTGAACAGCGGCTGTCGCGCCGGCACCCGCGGCAGCACCTCGGCCAGCCGGTCGAGCTGGGCGTCCAGGCAGGTGGGGGAGGTGACGCCGAACTCGGGCTCCCAGTGCGCCTCGGCGAACAGGCCCGGCAGCACCGCCCCGAGCGGGCTGCGCCGGTTGAAGAAGCCGACCCCGCCCAGGCAGAGCGTGTGGTAGCCGACGCCGGCGAGCGCCGTCGGCAGGTCCGGCGCGTCGAACACCCACGTGTCGGCGCCGGACGTCTCGCTGCCGGGGAACGCCGCCGCGTACAGCCGCTCGTGCCGGCCGGGGGTGACCGGGGTGGGCAGGAAGCCGGCGAAGAACGCGTGGTGCGCGGCGTAGGTGAAGCTGGCGGGGGAGTGCCGGCGCTCCCACCGGCCCCCGGGCAGCGCCCGCGCCAGGTGCGGCGTGCGCCCCCGCGCGGCCAGGTCGGCGGCGACGTCGTGACGCAGCGTGTCGAGGGTGAGCAGGAGCAGGTCGTGGCTGCCGATCAGACTCCGCACGCGAGCACCTCCCGCCCCGCAGCATCCTCGCGCGACGGCTCCCGCACCGTCGCCTCGCCGGGCGACGGCTCCCGCACCGTCGCCTCGCCGGGCGACGCCTCCCGCACCGTCGCGTCGCCGCGCGACGGCCCGGCCGCCGCCCGGCAGCGGTCCCACCGGCCGTCGGTCAGGGCGCGCACCTGCTCGGCGTAGGTGTCCCGGCCGTCGGTGAGCACCCCCGGCAGCAGGTCGCCGAAGGCGTTGACCTCGGCCACCGCGTGGCGTCGCCACCCGACGAGGAACATCAGGTCGATCCCGACCTGGAGGGTGCGGGGGAAGCATCCGGCGACCCGCTCGCAGGTCTCCATCGCCGCCGCCCACGCCACCGGCCCGGCCGCCGCGCGCAGCTCGGCGAGGTCGCCGCGCGCGTTGCCCAGGTGCAGGTTGGTCAGCGGCCCCCGGGCGGCCCGCACCACGGCGTGGGTGGGCCGCCCCGCGACCGTCACCACCCGCAGGTCGACCACCCGCTCGCCGAGCCCCGCCTTGGGCAGCCACCGCTCCACGTGCAGGCCCTCGCCGGCGATGCGGTCGACGATCGCGGCGACCTCGGCCTCGTCGGTGTAGCGGCGCGGTCGCAGCGAGTTGAACAGCCCGTCCGGTGTCGCCTCGACCGTGGTGACCGCCTGCACCCGCCGCCCGGCCACCGCCAGGGCGACGACCCCGGCGGCGGACGAGCCGTGCGCGGGCTTGACGAACACGCGGCTCCAGCGGGCCGCCGCCATCGCCGCCCGTAGCTGCGCCCACCCGTGCACGGCGGGCAGCGCGGCCGGGACCGGCACCCCGGCGGCGGCCAGCCGCGCGTGGCAGCGCCGCTTGTCGCACAGCACCGCGACGTCCGCCGGGTCGTTGAGCAGCTCCGCGCCGCCGGCGGCGACCCGGTCCAGGCCTCGCAGCAGCCCGGCGTACGTGTCGGCCAGGCCGATCAGCTCACCGTGGCGGGCCGGGGCGGCGGACCGGCGCAGCAGCCGGTC
Organism: Micromonospora sp. URMC 107; assembly: GCF_051386315.1. Lineage (NCBI taxonomy): Bacteria > Bacillati > Actinomycetota > Actinomycetes > Micromonosporales > Micromonosporaceae > Micromonospora > Micromonospora sp. URMC 107. The sequence continues at coordinate 13,935 of NZ_JBPQTK010000083.1, read as the reverse complement.
CACCTCCGCGTCCTCGCCGGGCGAGTCGACCCGCACCAGCGCGCCGGGCCCCGGTGGCGCCGCCCCGGTCAGCACGTCGAGCCACGGCAGCACCTCCGGTCGGGGCAGGCCGGCGGCCAGGACCGCCCGGGTGAACAGGCCGACCCGACGGTTGTCCGGGTTGCCGACGACGGTCAGGCGCATGTCACTCCGACACCGCCGTGTAGCGGTAGCTCTCGCCGTCGTACTCGTCGGGCTCCTGCGGGTCGGACACGTCCACCCGGACGCCCGGCAGCGCGGCGGCCACCGACGCGGCCGTCTCCTCCGACAGGTAGTGGTGGTGCAGGTCCAGCTCCGTCAGGTGGGTCAGCGGCTGCCCGCCGGCCAGGGCCGCCGCGCCCCGGTCGCCGAGCGTGCCCAGCGACAGGTCGAGGCGTTCCAGCCGGGGCACCACCGGCGCCGACGCCAGCGCCTCGGCGAGGTCGTCGGCGATCTCCGAGTTGCGCAGGCCGAGCCGGCGCAGCCCGGGGAACCGCTCCCCGGCCAGCAGCGGGGCCAGGTCGGCCACCTGCGCGTCGCCGCCGTAGTCGGGGGTGCCGAGCCACAGCTCCAGATCGGTCAGCGCGGGCAGGTCGGAGTCGAGCACCGCGCCGACGAACGCCCGGGACAGCCCGCCGCTCTCCACCGCCAGCTCCCGCAGCCGCGCGTGCCGCACCGGGGAGAACGCGAGGTCCTCGCCGCCGCGTACCCGCAGCACCTCCAGCCGCGGGTACGCCGTCAGCAGCGGGCTGACGTCGCCCACCTTCATCCAGGAGACCTCGCACTCCTCGCCGGTCATGTCGCCGAGGAACAGGGCGCGCAGGGCGGGCAGCCGCGACGCCGCGGCGCAGAGCTGTGCGATCGGGGCGGTGTTGAACGCCGCGTAGCCCCAGGCGCCGACGACCAGGGACTCCACGGAGGGCCCCGCCTGCGCGACGAACCGGTCGAACGCGACCCGGAACTCCTCCGAGAGCTTGTAGCCCGCGGTCTCGTCGAAGTGCCAGAGGGCGAACCGCCACGAGACCGGGCCGTCCACCGTGGGCAGCGGCCCGCCGACGGGGACGTCCACCACCGGGCGGCCGGCGAAGTGTCTCGCGTGGGAAACGAAGGTCACCGCCACTCACTCCCCGACGGCGGTGTAGCGGTAGAGCTTGCCGTTGTGCTCCTCGGCGGCCTGCGCGTCGGCCAGGTCGACCCGCACGCCCGGCAGCGCGGCGACCACCGACGCGGCCATCTCCTCCGACAGGTAGTGGTGGTGCAGGTCGAGCCGCGTCAGGTGGGTCAGCGGCTGGCCGGCCAGCAGCGCCTTCGCGCCCTCGTCGGTGAGCGTGCCCTTCGACAGGTCGAGCGCCTCCAGCCGGGGCACGATGGGCGCGGTGGCGACGGCCGCCGCCACCGCGTCGGCGATCTCGGCGTTGCACGCCGCGAGGTACCGCAGGGCCGGCAGGCCGGCGCCGGAGAGCACCCCGGCCAGGTCCTCGGCGCTCGCGTCGCCGCCGTAGTCCCTCCTGCCGAGCCAGAGGTCCAGCCGGTGCAGGGCCGGCAGCTCGCACGCGCCGACGGCACGGACCACCTCGGCCGGCAGCCCGCCGGACTCGAAGCGCAGCTCCCGCAGCTCGGCGTGGCGGATCGGCTCCAGCCGCAGGCCCTGCGCCCCGCGCACCCACAGCACCCCCAGCAATGGGTACGCCGCGAGCAGCCCGGTGATGTCGCCGTGGGTGAGCCAGGAGATCTCGCACTGCTCGTAGGTCAGGTCGGCGAGGAAGACCGCGCGCAGCCCGGTCCACTCCCCGGCCGCCTCGACCAGCGGCGCGATCGGCAACGGCCGTTCGTAGGCCTCGCCCCACTCGCCGATCACCAGGGCGCGCACCGAGTCGGGCGGGACCTGTTCCCGCAGTGCCCGCACGAGACCGATGAACTCCTCGGGCTCCGCGTCGTGGTCCTCGACCTCCAGCCGCCAGGCGACCGCCGAGGGATCGTCGGGAAGTGTCATTCCCGGGGTGAAGGGCACTACCGGTAACCCGACGAACGACGACACGTGCGAGCTGATCACGCCTACCTCCGGTCCGATTGGTGCAGCGGCGGCGCGACGGTAACAGGTCCGCCCGACAGGATGATCAGCGCAGCGGTCGCCGGGTGCCGCGGCCGGCGGTGCCGCGGCCGGCGGCGCCCGAGGGCGGCCGATGGCGCCCGCCACGGGCTCCCGGCCCGCACCGGCGGTCGCTCACAGCCCGAAGAACGCGAGGTAGGCGTCGATCTGGTGGGCGAGCATCGGCTCGCCCGGATGCGCCCGCAGGCCCCGGGCACGCGCCTCGGCCAGCAGGACCGTCTCCGCCGGCGTCATGATGATGTCGGCGACCACGGCGTCCGGCGGCAGGTCGGCCACCGCGAACGGCGGCGGGTCGTCGGGGCGCAGCCCCAGGGGCGTGGCGTTGACCGCGAGGTCGGCGTCGGCCAGTCGCGGTCGCGTCGTCGCGCCGACCCGGCCGGGGTACGCGGCGGACAGCCGCCGCCGCAGGGTCTCCAGCCGACCCGGGTCGGTGTCGCTGAGCCGCAGCTCCGCCACGCCGGCGTCGAGCAGGGCCACGGCGATCGCGCTGCCCGCCCCGCCCGCGCCCACCACGCACGCCCGTCGGCCCCGGGGGTGGTGCCCGGCCCCGGCCAGCCCGCGGACGAACCCGTCGCCGTCGAAGGTGTCCGCGGTCCACGTCCCGTCGGGCTCGCGCCGCAGCGCGTTGGCGCTGCCGGCGAGGCGGGCGCGGTCGCTGGCCCGGTCCGCGAGGTCCAGCGCGGCGGCCTTGTGTGGCACGGTGACCAGCATCCCGTCCAGGTTGGCCACCCGTTGCAGCCCCCGCACCACCTGGGTGAGGTCGGCCGCCGCCGCGTGCACCGGGACGAGCACCGCGTCGGTGCCGCGCCGGGCCAGCACCGGGTTGAGCAGCCCGGGGGCGCGCACCTGCGCGATCGGGTCGCCGAGCAGCGCGTACACCCGGGTGGCGCCGCCAATCTCGGTCATGGGGGTGTCTCCGCGGGGAGCAGGGGTCGTCCGGCGGGGCCGGAGCGGGGCGGTGCCGACCCTACGTGACGGGGGCGCCCGCCCCGACGCGGGCCGCATCCGTCGCACGGGGCGGCACGCGCGTCTCGCGGACGTTCAGCCGCTGGACGACGGCTTGCGGATGGCGTCGCGGACGCGGTCGATGACCGCCAGCGCCGGTCCCGCCGCCAGGTTGCCCTTCGCGGACTGGGCGCTCGGGTGCGGTCGCGTGGGCGCGGTCGCCTCCGCCATCCGTACGGCGCCGGCCATCGTACGGAGCCGGTCGGCGGGCACGTGCTGGCGCAGCAGCGGGAACTCCTGCCGTTCCTCGTAGCGGGCGTGGGTGAGCACCGCGTCGCGCAGCAGGATGATCCCCGTGTCGAAGCCCTCGGCGTCGACACCGCCGGCGATCAGGGTCTTCAGCGTCTCCTTGGCCTGACGCTCCTCGTCGAGCCGCTCGTCGACCATGGCGTCGCCGCCCCCGCCGGGCAGGGTGCGGGCCAGCGGGTGGACGACCTCCTCCTCGGCCGTCTCGTGTGCGGCGAGGAGCTTGACCAGGTCGTCGAAGGCATCCCGGCGGGTCTCTCCGGTGCTGCCGATGACCAGCAGGAACAGCTCCTCGATCCGGGCGTGCTGGGCCAGCAGGAGGTCGACGACGTCGTCCTCGGGGCCGGGCGTGGCCGGGGCGCCGCCGTCAGGCATGGCTGCCTCCCCGCGCGCGCAGCGACTCCACCGGGTGGGGTCCCTCGGTCTCGACGCGGTACTCGTCGCCGAACCGCTCCCGGTGCATGTCGATCACCTGCTCGCTCGGCGGCTTCTGCCCGTCGTGCAGCTGCTGCTGCATCGACTCGAAGCGCTCGTGCGCCTCCCGCACGTACCCCTCGCCGAGCTTGTTCAGGTCGACCTGGGTGGCGAGCAGGTGGCGCAGGTACTCCTTGTTCGGCTCGAAGGTCAGCGGCTCGGGCAGGCCGGCGTTGCCGACGATCTCCTCCGGCTCCCGGCCGTCGTGGCGACGCAGCAGGTCGGCGGCCTGCTGCAGGTGCGCCAGTTCCATCTGCAGGTGCAGCTCCCACACCGCCTTGATCCGCGGGTCGCTCTCCTGCTGCATGAAGGAGTAGTAGAGCCAGCACTCGTTGTACTCGTGGGTGAGCAACCGCTCCCACCAGTTCTCGCCCGGGTCGAGCAGCGACTCGTAGTGCGTGACGTGCTCCTGCTCGATGAGGCTGATCTCCTGGTAGAGCTGCCGCGCGATCGGCTCCATGTACTGCGGCCCGACGTTCATGTAATAGAACATGACCTGCTGCTCGGCCGACAGGATGGTCAGCGCGTGCAGCTTGGAGCGGGGGTCGACGCTGTTGCGGTCGTACGGGGTGCGTACCTCGTCGAACGGGTGCCGGTGCTCGACGACGGTGGGCCGGCCGGGCATGACCTCGGTCAGGCCCTGGACGATCTTCTCGGCCTTGCGGCGTTCCACCATCTCGTAGAGGTTGGCGTAGCGGTACAGGTGGTCGAAGTCCTCCAGGACGCCGAACTCGTAGCCCTGCTTCAGGTACGGGTCCGGCTCGTGCCGGGCCACCCACGCGGTCAGGTCGACGGCCACCTGCTCGTAGCCGAGCGTCGTCTCCAGCACGCTCGCCGCGCCGGGCAGCAGCCAGTTCACCACCCGCTGCTGCTGGCTCTCCAGGTAGCGCACGTACGCCAACTGCCGGCGGACCTCCTGGTCGGGGCAGTTGCGGGCGAACTGGTGCTGGAAGTTGATCGCCTCGACCTCGATGCCGTTCATCGTGATGATGCGGCAGCGGGTGTACGGGTCGACCGCCTCCGGGTCGATGGGCTCCACGTTGAGCTCGCGCCAGTTGCGGATCTGGCTTTCCAGTGGGATTCCCTTGTGCTCCAACGGGTTGAACACGGCGTCTCCTTATTCGGCCGGGGTATCGACTGCCCTACCCCGACAGTCCGGGCGAAAACGGCCTACCCGGGTTTTCCTGGGCCGGGGGACTGGTGATTTCACCGATGCGGGGTCGCCGACGCCGTCCAAGACTGATGCATGTCGATATGCCCCGTCCCGTAGGGAGTGCCCGACGTGTCATCAGCAGCCACCACCGCCGTCCGTCCCCGCCCCGCCGTCCGCGTCGCCAGGCTGGCCGTGGCCGCCGTCCTGGCCGCGGTGGGCGCGCTCGCCGCGCCGCCCGCCGCCCAGGCCGCCGCCAACCCGTACGAGCGCGGTCCCGCCCCGACCGTCGCGTTGCTGGAGGCCAGCCGCGGCCCGTTCGCCACCGCCTCGCAGACCGTCTCGTCGCTCAGCGTCACCGGCTTCGGCGGGGGCGTCATCTACTACCCGACCAGCACCAGCGAGGGCACCTTCGGCGCCGTCGCCATCTCGCCCGGCTACACCGCCGCCTGGTCCAGCCTCAGCTGGCTCGGGCCGCGGATCGCCTCGCACGGCTTCGTGGTGATCGGCATCGAGACCAACTCGCGCCTCGACCAGCCGGACAGCCGCGGCCGGCAGTTGCTCGCCGCGCTCGACTACCTGGTGGAGCGCAGCTCGGTGCGCAGCCGCATCGACGCCAGCCGGCTCGCCGTCGCCGGCCACTCGATGGGCGGCGGCGGCAGCCTGGAGGCCGCGATCTCCCGGCCGTCGTTGCAGGCCGCCGTGCCGCTGGCGCCGTGGAACCTGGACAAGACCTGGTCCGACCTCCAGGTGCCCACGCTGATCATCGGCGGCGAGAGCGACAGCGTCGCGCCGGTCTCGTCGCACTCGGAGCCGTTCTACAACAGCATCCCGGCCTCGGCGGAGAAGGCGTACCTGGAACTGAACGGGGCGAGCCACTTCTTCCCGCAGACGGTCAACACGCCCACCGCCCGGCAGGCGGTGGCCTGGTTGAAGCGGTTCGTCGACGACGACACCCGCTACGAGCAGTTCCTCTGCCCCGGCCCGAGCGGCTTCGACATCCAGGAGTACCGCAACACCTGCCCGAGCGCCTGACGCTCCCCGGGGCGGCCGCCACCCGCGGCCGCCCCGCGGCGTGTCGCTGCCCCGTCGGTGCAGAAACAGTCGGTCGTCGTCCGACTCGGGCGGTGATCTTCGAGCGTGTGCGCCCGGGGCATCGAAGGTATTGACGGTCTACCTGAGAAACGTACACTCCGAGTGTAAATACTGGCGGCTGCCGGGGGGACGGGTGATGGAGCAAGGGCTCGCACTGCACCACATCGGGGTCCGCTTCGGCGGCCTCACCGCCCTCGACGACGTCTCGCTGCGGGTGCCGCCCGGCCGGGTGGTCGGTGTGATCGGTCCCAACGGGGCCGGCAAGACCACGCTGTTCAACGTCGTCTGCGGCTTCGTCCCGCCGGACCAGGGCTCGCTGACCCTCGACGGGCGACCGCTGCGACCCCGCCCGCACCGGCTGACCCGCCTCGGCATCGCCCGCACGTTGCAGGGCACCGGCCTCTTCGCCGGGCTCACCGTGCTGGAGAACGTGATGACCGGGGCCACCCACACGGCCCGCGCCGGCTTCCTCGCCGCCCTGCTGGGCCTGCCCCGCAGCGACCGCGACGAGCGCCGGCTGCGCCGCCACGCCCTCGACGTCCTCGACACCCTGGGGATCGCCGGGCACGCCGACGCCGCGCCGGGCACGCTGCCCTTCGCCGTACGCCAGCGGGTCGCGCTGGCCCGCGCGCTGGCCGCGCGTCCCCGGCTGCTCCTGCTCGACGAACCCGCCGGGGGACTGGGCGCCGACGACATCGCCGAGCTGGCGGAGCTGATCCGGGGCCTGCCCCGACGCGACGCCGACCCCTGCGCGGTGCTGCTGGTGGAGCACCACATGGACCTGGTGATGGCCGTCTGCGACGAGATCGTGGTGCTCGACTTCGGCCGGGTGATCGCCGCCGGCACCCCCGACGAGGTGCGCGACGACCCGGCGGTCGCCGACGCCTACCTCGGCGCCGCCGTCGACGAGGCCGCCGCATGAGCGGCGGGGCCCTGCTCGAGGTGCGCGGCCTGGTGGCCGGCTACGGCGGCGCGCCGGTGCTGCACGGGATCGACCTCACCGTGCCGGCCGGCGCCATCGCGGCGGTGGTCGGCGCCAACGGGGCCGGCAAGACCACCCTGCTGCGCGCCCTCTCCGGCATGCTGCGCCCGGCGGCCGGCCGCGTCGTCCTGGCCGGGGAGGACCTGCGCGGCGTCGCGGTGGAGCAGCTCGTGCGTCGCGGCATGGCCCACGTGCCGGAGGGGCGTGGGGTGGTCGGCGAACTGACGGTGGACGAGAACCTGCGCCTCGGCGGGCTGTGGCGACGCGACCGGGCCGACGCCGCCCGCGCCCTCGACGAGGTCTACCAGCTCTTCGCGCCGCTGGCCCGGCGGCGGCGACATCCCGGGCACCAGCTCTCCGGCGGCGAGCGGCAGATGCTCGCCCTCGGCCGTGCGCTGGTCGGCCGGCCCCGCCTGCTGCTGCTCGACGAGCCGTCGCTCGGCCTGGCGCCGCGGGTGGTCGCCCAGACCATGGCCCTGCTGCGCCGGCTGCGCGACGACACCGGGCTGACCGTGCTGCTGGTCGAGCAGAACGTACGCAGCGCCCTCTCGATCGCCGACCAGGGCGTGGTGATGTCCCTGGGCCGGATCGTCACCACCGCCCCGGCCGCCCGGCTGCGCGACGACGCCGACCTGCGCCACGCCTACCTCGGCTTCTGAACCCCTCGTCCCCGCAAGGGAGGACCGTTGGACCGCTTCGTCTTCCTCACCCTCGACGGACTGTCCAGGGGCGCGGTCCTCGCCGCGTTCGCCCTGGCCCTGGTGCTCATCTGGCGGGCGGCCCGGATCGTCAACTTCGCCCAGGGCGCGATGGCCGTCGCGACCGCGTACGTGGCCTACAGCGTCTCCGTCGCGACCGGCTCCTACTGGCTGGGGTTCCTGGCCGCGCTCGGCGCCGGGCTGCTGCTCGGCGCGGCGGTGGACCTGGTCGTCATGCGCTTCGTCGACCACACCTCGCCGCTCAACCCGGTGATCGTCGCGCTCGGGCTGGTGCTGCTGATCCAGGCCGTGCTCGGCATGGCGTACGGCAGCGAGTTCCTGCCCGCCGCGACGCCGTTCTCCCGGACCGCGCTGACCGTGGGCGGCGTCGCCGTCGTCTCGCCGTACGACCTGTTCGTCTTCGCGGCGGTCGCGGTGGTGGTCGTGGGGCTCGCCTGGACCTTCACCCGCACGGCCGTGGGCCTGCGGATGCGCGCGGCGGCGTTCGCCCCCGAGGTCTCCCGCCTGCTCGGGGTGAACGTCGGCGGCATGCTCACCCTCGGCTGGGCGCTGGCCTCCGGGGTCGGCGCGCTCGCCGGCATGCTGGTCATCCCCACCGAGCTGGGCCTGCACCCGCACGCGATGGACCTGGTCTTCGTCTCGGCGTTCACCGCCGCCGTGGTGGGCGGGTTGGACAGTCCACCGGGGGCGGTGGTCGGCGGCCTCGCGGTCGGCCTGCTGCTCTCCTACGTCAGCGGCTACGCCGGCAGCGACCTCACGCCGCTCGCGGTGCTGGTGCTGCTGCTGGCGGTGCTGCTGGTCCGGCCCGGCGGGCTGTTCGCCCCGGTCGCGGCGAGGCGGGTGTGAGCGCCACCCGGGCGGCGACCCCGCCGGGCACGCGGGCCCGGGGCGACGGCGCCGGCCCGGCCCGGTCCCGCCGAGGCTCGACCCTGCGGCGGCACGCCGGCCTCGCGGTCGTCGCCGCGCTGCTGCTGGTGGCCGCCAGCTACGGGCTGGAGCCGTTCCGCAACTTCCAGCTCGCCACCGTGGCCGCCTACCTGTGCGCCACCGCCGGGCTGACCGTCCTCACCGGGCTCAACGGGCAGCTCTCCCTGGGGCACGGCGCGCTGATGGCGACCGGCGCGTACACCGTGGCCCTGTGCCAGAACGCGTTCGCCGACGCCGGGATGACCGGCGGCTGGCTGCTCCCGGTCTCGCTGGGCGCGGCCGTCCTGGCCGCCCTCGCGGTGGGCGCCGTGGTCGGGGTGGCCGCCGCCCGGCTGCGCGGGCCCTACCTGGCCGGGGTCACCCTGGCCGTGGCGGTCGTGGTGCCGGCGCTGGCCGTCACCTTCGACGGCGTGTTCAACGGCGAGCAGGGGCTGGCGGTGCCGGTCGAGCCCCCGCCGGCGTTCCTCGGTGAGTACTTCCCCTATGAGCGGTGGCAGCTCTGGGTCACCGCGGCGGCCACCCTGCTGGCCCTGCTGCTGCTGGCCAACCTCGTCCGCAGCCGGTACGGCCGCACCTTCCGGGCGGTCCGCGACGACGAGGTCGCCGCCCGCCTCGCCGGCATCCACGTCGCCCGCACCCAGGTGCTCGCCTTCGTGGTCAGCGCGGCCGGCGCCGGGCTCGGCGGCGCCCTGCTCGCGGTCCTCGCGCAGAGCGTGTCGCCCGGGGCGTTCTCGCTGACGCTGTCGCTGTTCCTGCTGATGGCGGTCGTCGTCGGCGGGCTGGGCAGCCTCGCCGGCGCGGCGTGGGGGGCCGTCCTGCTGGTCGCCCTGCCCGACCTGACGCACACCCTCACCGAGCAGCTCACCCTGTCGCCGGCGCTCGCGCAGCGGGTCGAGGGCAACCTGCCGCTGGCGATCTTCGGGCTCACCCTCGTCGTCGTCATGATCGCCGCGCCCGGCGGCGTGCAGGGCCTGCTGTCCCGGGTGGCCCGCGCCGCCTCCGCGCGCCGGCCGGGCCGGCGTCGGTCCTGAGCCGTCCCGGCCCGCCGCCGGTCCGCACCCTGCCCCACCCGCCAACCGCACCGCGACCACCCACCACCACCCGGACCGAGAAAGGTCGGTGTCCCACATGACACGAACGGCACGGCGCGGTCTCGCGCTCGCCACCGCCATCACCCTGCTCGTCACCTCCGCCGGCTGCACCGGGGACGCCGGCGGCGGCCGGGGAGCGGTCCCCGGCGTCACCGACACCGAGATCGTGGTCGGTACGCACATGCCGCTCACCGGGCCGGCCTCCGCCGGCTACTCGAAGATCGCTCCGGCCACCAAGGCGTACTTCGACCACGTCAACGCCAACGGCGGCGTGCACGGCCGGAAGATCACCTACAAGATCATGGACGACGGCTACAACCCGGCGAACACCCAGCAGGTGGTCCGTCAACTCGTCCTGCAGGACAAGGTCTTCGCCATCCTCAACGGCCTCGGCACGCCGACCCACACCGGCGTGCTCGACTTCCTCAAGAGCAACCGGGTGCCCGACCTCTTCGTCGCCTCCGGCAGCCGCAGCTGGGACCAGCCCGACCGGTATCCGGGCACGTTCGGCTTCAATCCCGACTACACCGTGGAGGGCAAGATCCTGGCCCACCACGTGAAGACCAGCCTGCCGGGGCGGAAGGTCTGCTTCCTCGGGCAGGACGACGACTTCGGCCGGGACAGCCTGGTCGGCGTGGAGAAGGTGCTCGGCGCGGGCGCCGTGGCGGCGAAGCAGACGTACGTCACGAGCAACACCAACGTGGCGCCCCAGATCGGGGCGTTCAAGGCGGCCGGCTGCCAGGTGGTCGTCCTCGCCACCGTGCCCGGCTTCACCGCGCTCGCCGTCGGCACCGCCGCCCGGCTGAACTTCACGCCGCAGTGGCTGGTCTCCAACGTCGGCGCCGACCACCCGACGCTGGCCAAGCAGCTCGGCGCCGCGGCGGGCCTGCTCGAGGGCATGGTCGGCGCCAACTACCTGCCGATGCAGAACGACGCCGCCGACCCGTGGATCCAGCTCTTCACCAGGGTGAACAAGGAGTACAACGGCGACGCGCCGTTCGACGGCAACACCGTCTACGGCATGGCGGTCGGCTACCTCTTCGTGCAGGTGCTCCTCGCCGCCGGCAAGGAGCTCACCCGCGAGGCGGTGACCGAGGCCGTCGCCAGGGGCGGCTACCAGGGGCCCGGGCTGGCCCCGCTGCGGTACTCCGACAGCGACCACTCCGGCTACGGCGGGCAGCGGCTGACCCGGGTCAGCGGGGGGACGCAGGCCTACTTCGGGCCGACGTACGAGACGGACGAGGGCGACGGGCCGGTACGCGAGCACACCGCCGCACCGGTGACGCCGCCGGCGAACGGGGTGCCGACGGCTTCCTGAACGGTCGCACCCGGCACGGACGGGGCGTGGCGCGTCGGCCTCCCGGCCCGCCACGCCCCGTCCGTGCCGGCCCAGTCGCTCGACGACCATCGCCACGGCCCGGCCGCCGTCAGATATCCGCATCGACAGTGCGGTCATGCCGAGGCGCTTTCGGCGGGATGTGACGTGTCCACCGACGTGTCGCCGTTGACCGGTGCCGCTGACTCTCCTACTATTTGCACTGTGAATGCATATTCGGGACGGCTCGCGGGTCGGGTCGCCCTCGTCACGGGCGCCAGTCGCGGCATCGGCCTGGCCATCGCCCGCCGGCTCGTGGCCGAGGGCGCCCGCGTGGGGCTGACCGCCCGGCACCCGCAGGCCCTGGCCGAGGCGGTCGCGGCGCTCGGCGGGCCCGACCGTGCGGTGGCCGTGCCCGGCCGGGCCGACGACGCCGGGCACCGCCGGGCGGCGGTCGACGCCGTCACCGACGCGTTCGGGCCGGTCGACGTGCTGGTCAACAACGTCGGCGTCAATCCGGCGTACGGGCCGCTGGTCGGGCTGGACCTGGCGGCGGCCCGCAAGATCCTCGACGTCAACCTGGTCGGCACGCTCGGCTGGGTGCAGCAGGTCGCCGCCGGGATGGGCGCCCGCGGCGGCTGCGTCGTCAACGTCTCCTCGATCGCCGGCCGCGTCCCGTCACCCGGCATCGCCTTCTACGGGGTGAGCAAGGCCGCCGTCGACCACCTCACCGCGTGCCTGGCCGTCGAGCTCGCCCCGAAGGTCAGGGTCAACGCGGTCGTGCCCGCCGTGGTGAAGACCCGCTTCGCGGCGGCGCTGCACGAGGGGCGGGAGGAGGAGGTCGCCCGGGCGTACCCGCTGAGGCGGCTCGGGCTGCCGGACGACGTGGCCGGCGCGGTCGCCTTCCTCGCGTCCGACGACGCGGCCTGGATCACCGGGCAGGCCCTCGTCCTCGACGGTGGGGTCAGCCTCGCCGGCCGGCCGGCCGGATGACCGCGTCGGGCCCGCGCCGGGGCCGGACGGCCGTGGCGTCGGCCGCGGCTAGACTCGGCGCGGCGGTGCGGGCGACGTGACGGCGATGGGGAGGCGGGCGCGGATGGGCGGTGCCGAGGCTCCGGTCCGGGTCGACGGCCGGACCGCCCGGGCCGAACGCACCCGGGCGGCGATCGTCGAGGCGCACCTGGCGCTCATCTCCGAGGGCGACCTGCGGCCGACCGGCGAGCGCATCGCCGAGCGGGCCGGCATCTCGCTGCGGACGCTCTGGACCAACTTCAAGGACATGGAGACGCTGTTCGAGGCCAGTGGCGCGGAGCTGCTCCGGCAGCAGGACGCGGCCCACCGGCCGATCTCGCCGACGCTGCCGCTGGACAGGCGGGTCGACGCGTACTGCCGGCAGCGGGCCCGGCTGCTCCAGCTCATCGCGCCGTCGGCCCGCGCCGCCCAGATGCGCGAGCCGGTCTCCGGGCAGCTGCGCCGCAACCGCCTCAAGCACATCGCGCGGGTCCGCGACGAGGTCGAGCACCTCTTCGCCGCCGAGCTGGAGCAGGCCGGTCCGGAGCGGGAGCAGCTGGTGAACGCCCTCGTGGCCGCGAGCATGTGGCCGGCCTGGTCGATGCTGCGCGACGGGCTGGGGCTGGGCGTGGACCAGGCCCGCGCGGTGATGGCCCGGACGGTCGCCGCCCTGCTGGCCGACGTCGGCCCGCGCTGACGCGCGACCCGCGCGAAGGCGGTGCCGCCGGTCTTTCCATCGGGCTACCGATAGGTAACACTCGATTCATGGTTACTGCATCGTCAGTGCAATTAACCGTGTTGCGTGGCCGGGCCGACGAGTGCGCCGCGATCCGGCGCCTGCTGGGCGACCTGCCCACCGGCGGGGGAGCGCTGCTGGTCCAGGGTGAGCCGGGCTCCGGCCGGAGCGCCCTCGTCGACTACGCGCACCGGCACGCCGAGGGCTGCGCCGTCCTGGCGGGCACCGGGCTGCCCGAGGAGGCGAGCCTGCCGTACGCGGGGCTGCAACGGTTGCTGGACCCGGTGCTCGACCGCGCCGGGGCGCTCCCGGAAAAACAGCGCCGGGTGCTGCTGCGGGCGCTGGCCGGCGCGGGCTGCCCCGCCCACCGCCGCCTGGCGCTCTCCCTGGCCGTGCTCGGCCTGCTCGCCGCCGCCGCGCGGGACCGCCCGCTGCTGTGCACCATGGACGACGTGGACCGGGGCGACCCGCCCACCGCCGACGTGCTGGCGTTCGTCGCCCGCCGCCTGCGCCGGGCGCGGGTGGCCGTCCTGCTCACCACGGCCGCGGACGTCCCGCTCGGCGGGATAGCCCGCCACCGGCTCCGCCCGCTCGACGACCGGGACAGCGCCGCCCTGCTCACCGACCTGTTGGCCGGCCGGCCACCCGCGCCGCCCGTGGCCGCCGCGCTCGGCGTGGCGGCCGGTGGCAACCCGCAGGCCCTGGTCGACCTGGCCGAGGCGCTCACCCCGGGTCAGTGCCGCGGGGAGGAGCCGGTGCCCGAGACGCCCCCGCCCGACGGCAGGCTGGGCCGGGCCTACCGCGCCCGTCTGGACCGGTTGCCGGCCGACACCCGCCGCGTCCTGCTGCTCGCCGCGCTCGACGAGGACGGGGAGCCGGCCACCCTGGTCCGGGCCGCCCGGGTCGCCGGCACGGCGGTCGAGGCGCTCGCGCCGGCCGAGCTCGCGGGCCTGGTCCGCGTCGAGCCGCGACGGGTCACGTTCCCACAGCCCCTCGTCCGGGCCGTGGCCGGGCCCGCGCACTCGCCCGCCGCCTGCTCCAGCTCGGCGGCCAGGG
>NZ_JBPQTK010000082.1:0-26885 GCF_051386315.1 Micromonospora sp. URMC 107 | reverse complement strand
TGCCGGTGGCCGGCGGCGGGGTGGTCGGGGGCGCGGTGGTCGGCGGCGTCGTCGGCGGCGGGCTGGTCGGCCCGCCGCCCCACTGCGGCTCCGGCCACGGCCCGCAGTACGGCGTCGACGTGTACCAGCCGGAGTTGCCGGTGCCCTGGGTGATCTGGAAGCCGCTGCCGACGCAGTTGTGCATCGGGTTGGCCTGGGCGATCCCGGTGGCCCGCACGTTCGTGAAGGACACCTGGCTGGGCGCCTGCACCTGGAGGGCGTACGTGCCCGCGCCGTCGATCCGTACGTTGTCGAAGCTGATCCCGCTGCTCTGCCCCTCGATCCAGTGCAGCGCCGCGTACGAGCTGTCGAGGATGTCGGTGTCGGTGACGTTGATCGCCGCGCCCTGGATGGGCTCGTTGAGCGCGGAGAACCAGATCGCGCCGACGCCGAAGCGCCAGTTGTAGTCGGAGTTGCCGTTGCGGATCAGGGTGTTCCGGGCGACGGTGATCGTCCCGGAGACGGCGGTCGGGCCGGTCACGCCCGGGTAGCGGTTGGCGACGTGGATGCCGCCGCCGTTGGTCACCGAGTCGGCCGTGACGTTGTCGGTGATCTTGATGTCCCGCCCGCCGTAGGTCACCAGGTGGTTGGCGAGGATCGTCACGCCGATCGTGTTGCGGGTGAAGGAGTTGTTCACGTTCGGCACGCTCTGCGCCCACATCGCGAGGGCGTCGTCACCGGTGTTGCGCACGAACGTGTTGGTCACCGTGGAGTTGGTGACGCCCCAGTGGAAGTTCACCCCGTCGGCCGTCTGGTCGAGGATCCGGCTGTTGCGGATGGTGAAGTTGTCCATCGGGCCGTCCATCCAGGCCCCGACCTTGGTGTGCTGCATCCAGACGTTGTCGACCACCGAGTTCGACAGCGCCCCGCCGATGGCGTTGACCTGGTCCTCGTCCACCCGTTCCCGGATGTCGCCGATGATGGCGAAGTCGCGCAGCGTGACGTTGCGGCTGGGCCCGCCGGCCTCGTGCGGCCGGATCTCGCCGCTGTAGCCGCCGCCGGGGACGTACTTGCCGTAGATGCCGGCGGCCCGCTTCCGGTCGGTCGGGTGCCGCCCGCCGAGCACGGAGTACCACGGTCCGGCCCCGCGCAGGGTCACCCCGTCCACGACGACGTGGTCGAAGAGGGTGAACGTGCCGGTCGGGATCCAGACGGCCCGCCCCTGGGCCCGCCCGGCGTCCACCGCCGCCTGGAACTTCGCGGTCGAGTCGGTCGCGCCGGTCGGGTCGGCGCCGAAGTCGGTGACCACGTCGAGGACGCCGGCCGGCTTGGCGATGGGCGCGCCGACCAGCTCGAAGTCGGCCAGGTCGATGGTGAAGGTCGGCGACTGGGCGGTCGAGGAGACTTGGAGCCGGATCTTCGTGCCGGCCGGGTAGGTGGTCCCGAACATGGTCCGGGTCTCGTCGTAGAAGTGGTGCGGGTTGGTGTCGCCCGGGTTGTTGTTGAACGGGTAGCCGCCGTAGTACCAGCCGTACCGCGAGGTGACCGGCACCGCCCTGACCAGCGTGCCGTTGGCCCGCAGGTCGATGCTGGCGTCCCGGCCGGTGCCGGCGGCGTTGTCCGGCAGGCTGTAGCGGAAGGTCACCGCGTTGGCGGGCGCGGTGAGGGTGAACTCGACGTACTCGCCGACGGCGTCCAGGGTGACCGCCTCCCGGCCGGACGCCTCGGACGGCAGCGTGCCGTAGCGCCGGTCCGGGCCGATCCTCGTGCCGGTGTGCGCGGCCTCCTCCGCCTCCTGCTCGACGAACGGGACGGTGGCGCCCCGCCCCGGGATGTCGAACGGCGAGAGTCCCGCCGCGTGGGCCGGGGTCGCGGTGGTGCCCAGCGCGACGACGGAGATCGAGGCCGCGGCGACGGCGGTGCCGGCGAGGGCGGCCAGCCCCGCGCGGATCCGGTGTCTTCGCTGGTGGTGCCCGGTGGTGTGGTCGGCCATGAGCGGCGCTCCCTTTCCTCGGTTGGCCAGGTCCCCCGTGTCGTGCGGTGCGGTGTGGTGCGCGTACCTCCCGGTCGGCCTCGGCCGGCGCGGTGCCGGCGGCCGTCGGGTCAGGCCGGTCCGGGCGGCGGGTCCGTTCCGGCCGTCGGGGCGGGCGTCGCCTCGGCGGTACGCAGCCAGACGGCGGTGTCCGGGGGCAACCGGTCCTCGTCGAGCGGCCCGCTGGCCAGCAGCCGGTCGGTGTGGGGCGGCAGCGGAACCGCCGCGTCCGAGAGGTTGACCACGCAGGCGAAGCCGGGCGCCCGCCGGAACGCGAGCACCCCCTCGGGGGCGGGCAGCCAGGTCAGCTCCCCGTCGCCGAGTGCCGCCTCGGCGCGGCGGACGGCGAGGGCGGCCCGGTACAGCTCCAGCATCGAGCGGGCGTCCCCGGTCTGGGCGCTGGCGGTGCGGTCCTTCCAGTCGGCCGGCTGGGGCAGCCAGGGTGCCGCCGTCGCGTCGTCCGGGCTGAAGCCGAACGGCGGGGTCTCGCCGGACCAGGGGATGGGCACGCGGCAGCCGTCCCGGCCGGGATCCACCCCGCCGGAGCGGAAGTGCATCGGGTCCTGCCGCAGCTCACGCGGGATGTCCTCGACCTCCCAGAGCCCCAGTTCCTCGCCCTGGTAGACGTACGCGGCGCCGGGCAGCGACAGCGACAGCAGCGCGGCGGCCCGGGCCCGGCGGGTGCCCAGCTCCAGGTCGGTGGGGGTGCCCTCGCGCTTGGCGGCGAAGCTGAACGTGGTGTCCGCCCGGCCGTAGCGGGTGACGTGCCGGGTCACGTCGTGGTTGGAGAGCACCCAGGTGGCCGGGGCGCCGACCAGCGCGTGCGCGCTCAGCGTCCCGTCGATGCTCTCGCGCATCGCCGAGGCGTCCCAGGCGCAGCCGAGAAAGTCGAAGTTGAACGCCGCGTGCAGTTCGTCCGGGCGCAGGTAGTTGGCGAACCGCTGCCGGTCCGGCATCCACACCTCGCCGATCAGCGCCCGGTCGCCGGGGTACTCGTCGGCGATCCGCCGCCAGGAGCGGTAGATGTCGTGCACCCCGTCGAGGTCGCGGAACGGGTGCGGCCGGTCCGGCAGGGTCTCGGGCAGCGTCCCGTCCTTGACCAGCAGCCCGGCCGAGTCGATCCGGATGCCGTCCACCCCCCGGTCGAACCAGAACCGCAGGATGTCCTCGAACTCGGCCCGCACCCTGGGGTGGTCCCAGTTGAAGTCCGGCTGCTCCGGGGCGAACAGGTGCAGGTACCAGTCGCCGGGGGTGCCGTCCGGGTTGGTGGTCCGGGTCCAGGTCTCGCCGCCGAACTCGCCGACCCAGTCGGTGGGCCGCTGGTCGCCGTCCGGGCCCCGGCCGGGGCGGAACCAGAACAGCTCCCGCTCGGGTGCGTCCGGTCCGCCGGCGAGTGCCGCCTGGAACCAGGGGTGCCTGTCGGAACAGTGGTTCGGCACCACGTCGACGATGGTCCTGATGCCGAGGGCTTGCGCCTCCGCGATCAACTCCTCCACCTCGGCCAGCGTGCCGAAGACCGGATCGATGTCGCGGTAGTCGGCCACGTCGTAGCCGGCGTCGGCCATCGGGGAGGGGTACCAGGGGCTGAACCAGATCGCGTCGATGCCGAGCGCCGACAGGTAGTCCAGCCGGGACCGGATGCCGGCGATGTCGCCGGTGCCGTCGCCGTTGCCGTCGGCGAAGCTACGTGGGTACACCTGGTAGATCACCGCTCCACGCCACCACGGACCGTTGTCTGCTCTGGACACGAGCACCTCTTTCTGCGTCAGTGCGTCGGCGGGTTCGCCGGGCCTTGATGTGTCTCGGGCGAACAGTCGTTGTTCGCCGCGGGGGAATCGCTGAGGGCTATCCCTTGAGGCTGCCCGTGGTGAGGCCGGACATGATGTTCCGCTGGAAGACCAGGAAGACGACGACGGTCGGGATCGCGGCGATGACCGACGCGGCGACCACGACGTTCATGGGCGTACCGCCGGAGAAGGCGTAGATGCCGACGCTGACCGTCCGGGTCTCGGGCGACGGCATGACCAGCTTCGGCCAGAGGAAGTCCTTCCAGACCGCGGTCACGGCGAAGATCGAGACCACGCCGAGGATGGGGCGCGACATCGGCAGGATGATCGACCAGAGCGTGCGCAGCGGGGTCGCCCCGTCCATGAGGGCCGCCGCCATCATCTCCTCCGGGATCGAGTCGAAGAACCGCTTCAGCAGGAAGATGTTGAACGCGTTCGCGACCAGGGGCAGCCAGATCGCGAACGGCGAGTCGAGCAGGTTGACGTGCAGGATCGGCAGGTCGATCACGGTCACGTACTGCGGGACGATGAGGACCATCGCCGGGATCATCAGCGTCGCCAGCATCAGGCCGAGGATCACGTTGCCGAAGACCGGGCGGAGCTTCGACAGGGAGTACGCCGCGGCGGTGTCGAGGACGAGCTGGAACAGCACCGCGCCGGCCGCGTAGTAGAAGGTGTTGAACAGCAGCTTGGCGAGATCCAGGTTGTTCCACGCGTCGACGTAGTTCTGCCACTGGGGATCCCGCGGGAACAGCGACGGCGGGGTCTGCGCGATCTCCTGGCCCGACTTGAGCGCGCCGGTGACCATCCAATAGAGCGGCCCGAGGAAGACGAGCGTGAATCCCGCCACGACGACGGCGAGCAGCGTCCAGTAGATCACCCTGCCGCGTCCCCGCCTGAGCTGGGCGTGGGAGACGAGTGTCCGGGTCCCGGAGTCCTGTGCCATTCCGCGTCCGTCCTAGTCCTGTTTCGCAGTCAGCCGCACGTAGACGGCAGAGAAGCCGGCCAGCACCACGAGCATGATCACGCCGAGCGCGGCGGCGCCGTTGAGGTCGTTCTGGAAGAAGCCGTGCTGGTAGATGAGGTACGCGACCGAGGTCGCCGAGTCCTCCGCGCCCGCGCCGTTGGCGAGGATCAGCGGCTCGATGAAGACCTGCATGGTGGCGACGATCTGCATCATCGCCAGGAGCGCGAGGATCAGCCGGGTCTGTGGGATGGTCACGTGCCGGATCCGCCGCCAGATCCCGGCGCCGTCCAGCTCGGCCGCCTCGTAGAGCTCGCCGGGGATGTTCTGCAACGCCGCCAGGTAGATCAGCACCGCGCTGCCCATGTTCATCCAGGTCGACGCGAGCACCATCGCGGGCATCGTCATCTCGGGGGACTGCATCCACTGCGACGTCGGCAGGTGCAGCGCCTTGAGAATCGCGTTGAAGAGTCCCGCGTCGCTGGGGTCGTACGCGTAGAACTTGAACAGGAAGAGGGCCGAGGCCGGCGGCAGCATCACCGGCAGGTAGACCAGGATCCGCAGGTATCCCTTGGCGTGGCGGAACTCGTTGAGCAGGACCGCCACGAAGAACGGCGCCACGTACCCGAGGACGAGCGCGAGGACGGTGAAGGAGAACGTGTTCTTCCAGGCCGTCCAGAAGCTCGGGTCGTCGACGATGCGGGTGTAGTTGTCCCAGCCCACCCAGGTGGTCTCGCCGCGCCGGGTGCGCTGGAAGCTCATCACGATGCCGCGGATCATCGGGTACCAGGAGAAGACCGCGAAGCAGAGCACCGCCCCGACCAGGAACGCGTGGCCGGTGAGGTTGTCCCGCACCTTGCGGCCGAGGCTCGTACGCTGCGGCCCCACCGGGGACGGCGGTGCGGGGCGGCCCGTCTCTCTGGTGGTCCCCGGGGCGGAGAGGATTGCCAAGGCAACTCCTGGTGAGTCAGTGACCGGACGTGCGCCGCGGACTTCGGTGGGGGCCGGCGCGCCGGCCCCCACCGTCGGATCAGCTCTCCGCGGCGAGGAGCTGGTTGACCTTTTCTTCGGCCGTCTTGAGCAGCGCGTCGATGTTCGCGTTCGGGTTGGTCAGCACCCCGGACATCGCCGCGTCGAGCACCGCGTAGATCGCCTGCGCGTTGCGCGGTTCGCCCTTGATCGGAACCGGGGCGGCCTCGAAGAGCGCGAAGTTCGCGGTGTCGACGTTCGCGTTCGCCTTGCGCAGGTCGAGCTCCTGCTTCTGCGCTTCGCTCCCGTTGGTGAAGAGCAGCGGCTGGGGCAGGCCGACCGGGTAGTTCTGCGGCTTGGCCCGGACGTAGTCGAACTGGCCCTTGCCCGGCGTCAGCTTCTGGTACGCGAGCCACTTCAGACCGGCCTTGACCTGCTCCAGAGAGAGGCCCTTCTTGAAGAAGTAGCCCTCGCCACCGCCGAGCGTCGCCTTCGCCGGGCCGTCCTGGCCGGGCAGCGGGGCCATCGCCCAGTCCTGGAACTTGCCCTGGAACTGGCTGACGATCGCCTGGGTGGCGTCCGGCGCGCCGATGAACATGCCCACCTTGCCGGCGGCGGCGTTGGTCAGCAGGTCGCCCCACTGGAGCAGCTGGCGGCTGCCCATGCTGTCGTCGCCGTACCGCATGTCCTTGAGGTTCTGCAGGACCTGCTTGCCCATCGCGTTATTGAAGTCGGCCTTCTTGCCGTCCGGGGTCAGCACCTGGCCGCCCTGCGAGTAGAGCAGCGAGGTGAAGTGCCAGCCGCCGGTGTTGCCGGCGCTGTACTCCGAGTAGCCGGCGATCCCGTTGCCGAGCGCGGAGATCTTCTTGGCGGCCGCCCGGACCTCGGGCCACGTCCTGGGCGGGTTGTTCACGTCGAGCCCCGCCTGCTGGAACAGGGCCTTGTTGTAGACCAGGCCCATCGAGTAGTTCTTCGCCGGGACGGCGTAGAGCTTGCCGCCGTCGCTGAAGACCTCCTTGAGCGCCGGGTCGACGCTGTCCCAGGTGGGAACCGTGTCCTTGTTGGCGTACTCGGTGATGTCCATCGCCTGGCCGGAGTCCAGCACCTGCTGGAGGTCGGTCATGTAGCCGTAGAACAGGTCGGTCACGGTGCCGCCGGCCAGGCGGGCGGTGAAGTCCGGCGGGTTGTTGCACTGCTCGCCGACGCTCACGCTCTTGATGACGATGTCGGGGTTCTGCCGCTGGAACTCGGCGACGTCCTCGTTCCAGTTCTGCAACAGCTCTTTCTGGGAGCCGACCGGCTGGCAGTCGACGGTGACGGTGACCTTGCCGCCGGCACTGCCGGTGGCGTCGTCGCTCTTCGTGGAGCAGGCCGCAAGGCTGAGCCCCAGGCCGGCCACGAGCGCCAACGCCGCAGCCTTTCGGTACTGCGGTACGGACATCTGTCCATCCCTTCGGGAACGGGTGTCTCCATGACCTGCGCTGAGGCCCGGTGGTCGTCACCGCGCCGACGCGCCGGCACTGATCTGCGTCTGCCGAGCGACCTGACCCCGGGTAGCTGCGCCGAGGCTCGGTGTGAGTGGGGTCACTGTAGCCAGGCGAACTTGTTTCAGCAAGGTATCGATCCTGTGTTGAAAAGACGAGACTTTGAAACGACAGATTTTGACAGGATCTTGGAAGGCCACCGATTTGCGGCTTTGACCCGATTGGCGCATGCCAGCGGGCGCCGGCAAACGACGGAACGGCCGCCGACCGCGGGCAGCGGTCGACGGCCGTTCCGTCGTTTCAGGTGGGCGGGGCGGTCCCGGGTCAGCGACCGGGAGCGGGCGCGGTGGAACCGCGCACCACCAGTTCGGGCTCGAACAGCAACTCGTCGTGCAGCACGCCGGCGCCCTCGATCTGGGTGACCAGTAGGTCCACCGCGGCCTGCCCCATCGTCTCGATCGGCTGCCGCACGGTGGTCAACGGCGGGTCGGTGCAGGTCATGAACGCGGAGTCGTCGAAGCCGACCACCGACACGTCGGTCGGCACCACCCGACCCAGCCGCCGGGCGGCCCGGATCGCGCCCAGGGCCAGCACGTCGCTGGCGCAGATGATGCCGGTCACGCCCCGCTCGACCAGCTTGGTCGCCGCGACCCGCGCCCCCTCCATGGAGAAGCTGGAGCGCTCGACGTACGCCGTGTCGTCGCCCCAGCCCGCCGCCTGGGCCATCGCGTCCAGCTTGCGCCGGGACGGCACGTGCCCCTCCGGGCCGAGCACCATTCCGATCCGGTCGTGCCCGAGCGAGCGCAGGTGCCCGTACGCCTGCTCGACCGCCACCGCGTCGTCGGTGGAGACCCGGGGGAAGCCCAGCTCGTCCACACCCGCGTTGACCAGCACCACCGGCAGGCCCCGGTCGGTCAGCCGGCGGTAGTGGTCGTGCCGGGCGTCGGCGAGCGCGTACGAACCACCGGCGAAGATCACCCCGGAGACCTGGTGGTCGAGGAGCATCTCCACGTAGTCCATCTCGGAGACGCCCCCGATGGTGCGGGCGCAGAGCGCCGGGGTGAACCCCCGTTGGGCGAGCGAGCCGGTGACCACCTCGGCGAGCGCCGGGAAGATCGGGTTCTGCAGCTCGGGCAGCACCAGCCCGACCAGCCGGGCACGCTCGCCGCGCAGCTTGGTCGGCCGCTCGTAGCCGAGCACGTCGAGCGCGGTCAGCACGGCCGTCCGGGTCGCCTCGGAGACCCCGTCCCGACCGTTGAGCACCCGGCTGACGGTGGCCTCGCTGACGCCGGCCTTCTTGGCAACTTCGGTCAACCGTTTCGTCACGGCCGCAATCGTACGTCATCAGACTGAAAGAAATGAGCAGCCGCCTGCCGGGCGATTGCCGTGCGCTGCCGTGCGCTGCCCGCCGCCCGGCATTCGGCGCGACTGGCGCGGCACCGTCAGGACATGTCGCGCAGCGCGTCCTCGATCGCCCGGTGGAAGGTCGGGTACGCGTAGATCATCTGCCGGAGCCGGGCGAGCGGCACGGCCGCGTGCACCGCGACCACCAGGCCGGAGAGCACCTCGCCACCGGCCGGCCCCACCGAGGTCGCGCCGATCAGCACGCCCTGGTCGGCGTCCGCGACCAGCTTGACGAAGCCCTCGTTGCCGGCCTTGTGGATCCAGCCCCGGGCCGACGACGGCACCCGGGCGAGGCCGACCTGCACGTTGACGCCGCGCTCGCGGGCCTGCCGCTCGGTGAGACCGACCGCGCCGACCTCGGGGTCGGTGAAGGTCACCCGGGGCAGCGCCCGGTAGTCGGCGCGCGGCACCGCACCGGCGGAACCGCCCGACGCCGCGCCGACCGCCCCGGACGCGCCACCCGTCGCGCTCGCGGTGCCGCTGGGGTCGGCCCCGCCGTCGGCGCGCCGGGCATGGTCGAGCACGTCGGCGACGACGATCCCCGCCTGGTACATCGCGACGTGCGTGAACGCCCCCTCGCCGGTCACGTCGCCGACCGCCCAGATCCCCTCGGTGACGTGCAGCCGGTCGTCCACGGCCAGGTAGCGCCGGCCGGCGTCCACCCCGACGGTGTCCAGGCCCAGCTCGTCCAGGTGGGCCCGGCGACCGGTCACCACGAGCAGCCGCTCGGCGGTGAACTCCGCCCCGCCGGCCCCGTGCAGGGTGAAACCGCGCCCGTCGTGGCTGACCCGCTCCGCCCGCACCCCGGTGTGGATCTCCACCCCGTCGGCGCGCAGCGCGGCTTCGGCCACCTCGGACGCCTCCGGCTCCTCGACGGCGAGCACCCGGTCCAGGGCCTCGACCACGGTGACCCGGACCCCGAACCGGGCGAAGACCTGCGCCAGCTCCAGCCCGATCGCCCCGCCGCCCAGCACCAGCAGCGACTCCGGCAGCTCCTCGACCTCGATGGCCTGCCGGTTGGTCCAGTACGGCGTGTCGGCCAGCCCGTCGACCGGCGGCACGGACGGCCGGGTGCCGGTGCCGAGCACGATCCCGTGCCGGGCCTGGAAGACCCGCTCGCCGACCCGGACCCGGCCGGGGCCGTCGAGCCGGGCGCTGCCCCGGACGAACCGCCCGCCCTTGCCGGTGAACCGCTCCACCGCGACCGTGTCGTCCCAGGTGTCGGTGGCCTCCTCGCGGATCCGCCTCGCCACCGGCGCCCAGTCGGGCCGGACCTCGGCGGTGCCCGCGAGCCCGTCCACGCGGCGGGCCTCGGCGATCGCGTTGGCCGCCCGGATCATCATCTTGCTCGGCACGCACCCCCAGTACGGGCACTCCCCGCCGACCAGGTCGCGCTCGACGCCGACGACGGTCAGCCCCGCCTCGGCGAGTCGCCCGGCCACCTCTTCGCCGCCGACCCCGAGCCCGATCACGACCACGTCCACCAGTTCCGGATCCGCCATCCCGCCAGCATCGCGCACCGTTCGGCGGCCGGCCAGCCCGTCGCCGACGGAAATCCGCTGCCCGCCGGCGTCGGACCTCCTAGCGTGGCCGGATGCGCACACGCTTCGCCGCCGTCCACGACTGCTTCGCCGAGCTGCTCGCCGGGGGCCGGGAGACCGGGGCCGGCCTGGCGGTCTGGTACGACGGCGAGCCGGTGGTCGACGTCGTCGGCGGAGAGCGGTCACCGGGGCGGCCGTGGCGGCCGGACACGCTGGTCAACGTCTACTCGGTGGCCAAGCCGGTCGCCGCGCTCTGCCTGCTGGCGCTGGTCGACCGGGGCCGGCTCGACCTGGACGACCCCGTCGCCGACCACTGGCCCGGCTTCCGCGCCCCGGCCACCGTGCGCCAGGTGTTGACGCACACCGCCGGGCTGCCGGCCTTCCCGGTGCCCCGGCCGGCCGCCGCCGTCGCCGACTGGGACCTGCTCTGCGCCGACCTCGCCGCCGCCGAGCCGGAGTGGCCGCCGGGGTCCGTCGCGGGCGAGCACGCCTGGACGTACGGGCACCTGGTGGGCGAGCTGGTGCGGCGCGTCGACGGGCGGTCGGTGGGCCGCTTCCTCGCCGAGGAGATCGCCGGCCCGTGGCGGCTGGACCTCGGCTTCGGCCTCGGCGAGGCGGACCAGCGGCGCTGCGCCGAGCTGCGGTACGGCGATCCGGGGTGGCCGGAGCGGGTGGCCGGCGAGCCGGGTTCGCTCTGGGCGCGGGCACTGGACAACCCACCCGGCGGCCGGGACCTGTCGGTGGTGAACAGCCCGCTCTGGCGCGGCGCCGAGGTGCCGGCCGTCAACCTGCACTCGACCGCGGGCGCCCTGGCCCGCCTCTACGCGGGCCTGCTCGCCGGCGGCGTCCTCGACGGCGTACGGCTGTTCAGCCGGGAGCTGGTGGCCGAGGCGACCCGGGTCCAGTACGACGGCGACGACCTGCTGCTCGGCCGGCGGACCCGGTGGACGCTGGGCATGCAGTGGGAGGAGGACGGCAGCTGGGGCATGGGCGGGATCGGCGGCAGCGCCGCCTGGGCCGATCCCGGACGTGGCTACACCTTCGCCTACGCCACGTCCCACCTGGCCGACCACGACCGGGTCGACGCCCTGGTGGACGCCCTGCACTCCTGCCTCTGACCGCACGGCGGCCCGGGCGGCCGGCGGCAGGGGCCCGTCAGCGGCAGGGCCCGTCAGCGGCGGGCGGACGGTCAGCGGCAGGAGGCCGTCACGGGGCGGACAGGGCCAGCGGGCCGGGCACCAGGGCGGGCCCGGGAACCACCACCGGCGTGCCGACGGGGGTGAGCAGTGCGCGGGCGGCCACCGCCATGCGGCGGCGCTGCGGCACCAGCGCCCGGTCGGCGAAGACGTCGTAGTCCCGCGCGGCCACCTCGTCCAGGATCCCGCCGTACAGCGCGTAGGCGGTGCGCATGCAGGCCTGCGAGGCGGGCGCGAGCAGGGTTATCCCGGGGGCCGCGGCGGCGTAGTGCGCCTGGGCGCGGGTCACCTCGTACGCGATCAGCTCCCGGATCCGCGACGTGGCGTGGCCCCGGGCGCGCGCCTCGGCCAGTTCCTCGGGGGTGACGCCGAAGCGGGCCATGTCGTCGTCGGGCAGGTAGGTCCGCCCCCGGTCGAGGTCCTCGGCCACGTCCCGGATGAAGTTGGTGAGCTGGAAGGCGAAGCCGAGCTGGCGGGCCGGCTCCCGGGCCGCCGCCGGGTCCGAGCTGCCCAGGATCGGCAGCATCATGGTGCCGATCACCGCCGCCGAGCCCTCCATGTAGTCGAGCAGGTGGTCGTAGGTCCGGTACGAGGTGACCGTCAGGTCCATCGCCATGCTCTTGAGAAACGACGCGAAGTCGTCCCGGTCGAGATCGAAGACGGCGATCGTGTGCAGCACGGCGGGGAGCAGCGGGTCCTCCACCGGTTCGCCGTGCAGCCCGGCGACGAAGCGGCCCGCCCAGTCGTCGAGGCGCGCAGCGCGCTCGGCCGGGGGCAGTTCCTCGGTCCGGTCGACGATCTCGTCGGCGTAGCGCGTGAATCCATACAAAGCGTGTACATGCCGTCGTTTCCAAGCGGGCAGCAGCCGGGTGGCGAGATAGTAGGTGCGGCCGTGCCGTCTGTGCAGCTCACGGCAGCGGCCATAGGCAGCGGTGAGATCGGTGTCCACCGGCCCTCCTCAATTATCGACGCATGAATCGACGCAACTCGTAAGCCTAGGGTACGCTCGGGCACATGGCCAACGACGCAGTTGCGAAGAACTCGCTCCGCGTGGCCCCCGCCGGCCCGCCCGACGGGGACGACCCGGTCCGCGCGGTCCTGGCCGCGTACACCAACGACCTGGTCACGGCGGTGGAGGGCACCCTCGCCGCCTTTCTGGCCACCGAGGTCGACGCGCTGAGCGAGATCGACGCGGCGATGGGCGGATTCGCCGCGACGGCGCGCGACTGCGTGCTGGCCGGCGGCAAGCGCGTCCGCCCCACGTTTGCCTACTGGGGGTGGCGCGGCGCGCCGGGCGGCGCGGCTGCGCTGTCGTCGGTGCTGCCCGCGTTCGCCGCCCTGGAGCTGCTGCACACCTTCGCCCTCGTGCAGGACGACGTGATGGACGCCTCCGCGACCCGCCGTGGCCGGCCGACCGTGCACGTCGCGCTGGCCGCCCGGCACGCCGCCGCCGGCCACCGGGGCGACCCGCGTCGGTTCGGCGAGGCCGCCGCGGTGCTGATCGGCGACCTCTGCATGGTCTGGGCCGACCGGCTCCTCGCGCACGCGACGCTGCCGCCGGCCCGCCTGCTCGACGTCCGGCGCTGCTACGACCAGATGCGCGTGGAGACGATCGCCGGGCAGTACCTCGACGTGCTCGGCGAGAGCGACGCGGCGAACTGGTCGGTCGACCGGGCGCTGCGGGTCGCCCGCTACAAGACCGCGAGCTACACGGTGCAGCGACCGCTGCTCTTCGGCGCCCGCCTGGCCGGCGTCGGCGGCGACGCCCCGCTGACCGCCGCCTACACCCGCTACGGGCTCGCCGTCGGCGAGGCGTTCCAGCTCTGCGACGATCTGCTCGGCGTCTACGGCGACCCGGCGACCACCGGCAAACCGGCCGGCGACGACCTGCGCACCGGCAAGCCGACCGTGCTGCTCATGCTGGCCCGGCAGCTCGCCACGCCGACCCAGCGGCGCGCGCTGGACGGCGTCGGCACCGACGTGGGGGACGCGGAGGTCGCCCGGCTCGCCGAACTGGTCGCCGACACCGGGGCCGTCGACCGGGTCGAACGCATGATCTCCGACCGGGTCACCGAGGCGCTGACCGCGCTCGGCACCGCGTCGATCGACGAGACCGCGCGCACCGCGCTCACGGGTCTCGCCACCGCCGTCACCAACCGGCGGGCATGATGGGCAACTTCGCACAAGGAGGTGGTCGCGTGCGCACCGTTGACGGGCGTACGGACCGGGTGGTCGTCGTCGGTGCCGGGCTGGGCGGGCTGGCCTGCGCGCTGCACCTGGCGGGCAGCGGTCGACGGGTGACCGTGCTGGAGCGCGAGCCGGTGCCGGGCGGCCGGGCCGGCCGACTCGGCGTGGACGGCTACGAGTTCGACACCGGGCCCACCGTGCTCACCATGCCCGACCTGATCGCCGAGGCGCTCGCCGCGGTCGGCGAGGAGCTGGACGACTGGCTCGACCTCACCCCGCTCGACCCGGCCTACCGGGCACACTACCCGGACGGGTCGACGCTGGACGTCATCACCGACACCACCCGGATGGCCGCCGAGATCGCCCGGGTCTGCGGCCCCCGCGAGGCCGACGGCTACCTGCGCTTCGTCGACTACGCGCGCAGGCTCTGGCAGTGGGAACGCGCCGACTTCATCGAACGCAACCTGGACGCGCCCACCGACCTGCTCACCGGCAACCTGGTCAAGCTGCTGGCGGGCGGCGCCTTCCGCCGGCTCCAGACGAAGATCAACCAGTTCTTCCGGGACCCCCGCACCCAGCGGATCTTCTCCTTCCAGGCGATGTACGCCGGCCTCGCGCCGCACGACGCGCTGGCCATCTACGCGGTCATCGCGTACCTCGACTCGGTGGCCGGGGTCTACTTCCCGCGGGGCGGCATCCACGCGGTCTCCCGCGGCATGGCAGGCGCCGCCGAGAAGCACGGCGTCGAGATCCGCTACGACACCACGGTGACCCGGGTGGAGACCGCGAACGGCCGCGCCACCGGCGTGGTGACCGCCGACGGCGAGCTGATCCCGGCCGACGTGGTCGTGCTCAACCCCGACCTGCCGGTCGCCTACCGCGACCTGCTGCCGCCGAGCCGTCCGCGCCGGCTCACCTACTCCCCTTCCTGCGTGGTCCTGCACGTCGGTTCGACGCAGGGGTATGGGAAGATCGCCCACCACAACATCCACTTCGGACGGTCGTGGAAGGGCACCTTCGATGAGGTCATCCGGCGGGGCCAGCTGATGAGCGACCCGTCCCTGCTGGTCACCAACCCGAGCCGGACCGACCCGTCGGTGGCGCCCGCAGGGCGGCACACCTACTACGTCCTCGCCCCGGTGCCCAACCTCGACCGGGCGCCGTTCGACTGGCGGGGCGACCTCACCGAGCGCTACGCCGAGCAGCTCGTCGAGACCCTGGAGGAGCGCGGCTACGTCGGCTTCGGCGCCGGCGTCGAGGTGCTGCGGGCCGTGACCCCGGCCGAGTGGGCGGAGCAGGGCATGGCCGCCGGCACCCCGTTCGCCGCCGCGCACAGCCTCTTCCAGACCGGCCCGTTCCGCCCGTCGAACCTGCACCGGACGCTGCCGAACGTCGTCTTCGTCGGCTCGGGCACCCAGCCCGGCGTCGGCGTGCCGATGGTGCTCATCTCCGGCAAGCTCGCCGCCGGCCGCATCACCGGGGAAGCCTGATGGCCCTCCCCCTCGGACCCGGGAGACACCTGCCGTGACCACCCGCGAAGAGCATCTCGTCGAGCTCGTCGACGACACCGGGCGGCCGCAGGGCGAGACCACCGTGTCCGTCGCCCACCAGCCCCCGGGCCAGCTCCACCGCGCCTTCTCGGTGCTGCTCGTCGACCCCGACGGCCGGGTGCTGCTGCAACGGCGGGCCCCGGTGAAGACCCGCTTCCCGCTGCGCTGGGCCAACTCGTGCTGCGGCCACCCCGCGCCAGGCGAGTCCCTGGTCGAGGCCGCCAACCGCCGACTGCGCGAGGAGCTCGGCGCCGACCCGGTCGAGCTGACCGAGGTCGGGGTGTACGTCTACTACGCCGAGGACCCGGCCACCGGTCGGGTGGAGTTCGAGTACGACCACGTCCTGCGGGGCGAGTTCCGGCCGGACAGCCCGCTGCTGCCCGACCCCGACGAGGTGGCCGAGCTGCGCTGGGTCGACCCCGTCGCGCTGGTGGCCGACCTCGACGCCGATCCCCGCGCGTACGCACCGTGGCTGGGCGGGGTGGTGAACCGGCTGCTGGCCCCCTCGGGGCCGACCGCCAGCCCCCCGGACCCGGCCGTCACCCCGCCCGGCCCGCAGGCGAACGACGCGTCGGAGCGGTCGGGTGGCCGATGAGGCGTTGAGCGCGGGAGCCGTCGCCCGACGGCTGGGCGTCGCCGTGACCACCCTGCGCACCTGGCACCAGCGCTACGGCCTCGGGCCCAGCGAGCACGTACCCGGGCACCACCGGCGCTACACGCCGGCCGACCTCGCGCGCCTGGAGATCATGCGACGGCTCACCGCCCAGGGGGTCACCCCGGCGGAGGCGGCCCGCTGGGCCCGGCGGGCGCCGGACGCCGTGCCGACCGACGCCGGCGTACGCCCACGGGTGCGCGCCGTCGCCGGCCGGGACGGCGGCGGGTCGACGATCCCGGTCGGCCGGGCCGGGCCGGCGGCCCGGGGGCTGGCCCGCGCCGCCATGCGGCTGGACGCGGTCTCGATCGGCGAGACGATCGCCCGGGCCGTCCAGGCGGACGGCGTGATCGCCACCTGGGACGGCTTGCTGCGTCCCGTGCTCTTCGGCATCGGGGAGCGGCACGCCGCCACCGGTGGCCTGATCGAGGTCGAGCACCTGATGTCGCGCTGCGTCTCGGAGGCGTTCGCGGTGGTCGCCCGGGCCGGCGCCCCCGCCGGGCCGGCGCGCATCGTGCTCTCCTGCGCCGACGAGGAGCAGCACACCCTGCCGTTGGAGGCGCTCGCCGCCGCGCTCGCCGAGGCCGGCGTCGGCTACCGGATGCTCGGCGCCCGGATGCCGCTGCCCGCGCTGCTCGAGGCCGTCAACCGGACCGGACCGGCCGCCGTGGTGATCTGGTCGCACGCCCGGGCCACCGCCGACCCCGCCCAGCTCAACGCCCTGCTCGCCGCCCCCCGCCGGCCGCTGCTGGTGCTCGCCGCCGGGCCGGGCTGGCGGGCGGACACGCTGCCCGCCGGGGTGGTGCGGCCGGTCGACCTCACCGAGGCGGTCTCGCTGGCGCTGGCCCTGCGCGACTCGCTGGACCAGGCGACCTCCGACTGACCGGGCGACCCTCGACGACCGGGTGCCGGGGCGGGCTGACCGGGGGTGCCGGGGCGGAGCGCCGTCCACTAGCGTCGGGAGGTCCGCCGACCCCGACCCCTCCCGGGAGCGAACGATGCGCCCACGCGCCGTGCTGGCCGCCGGCCTGGCCCTGCTCCTCCTCCTCGGCGGCTGCGGCGAAGGCACCGCCACCGGTCCGCGGGCCGCCGGCCCCAGGCCGGTCGCCTCGGCCCCGCTGCCGGACGAGCCGGCTCCGTCGGCCAAGCCGCGGCCGACCCGCAGCACCCCGCCAAGGCGCCTGGTCCGCCCGCTGCCGACCAAACTGCCGGCGGGGCTGCGTCGCACCACCGGCGTACGGGCGGTGGCGTTGACCTTCGACGACGGGCCGGACCCGGCCTGGACGCCGAAGGTCCTCGACCGCCTCCGGGCGGCCCGGGTCACCGCCACGTTCTGCGTGGTGGGTACGCAGGCCCGGCGTCACCCCGAGCTGGTCCGGCGGATCGTCCGGGAGGGCCACCAGCTCTGCAACCACAGCTGGAACCACGACTTCCACCTCGGCCGGCGGCCGGTCGCCGAGATCCGGCGGGACCTCGTCCGCACCAACGCGGCGATCCGGGCGGCGGTGCCGGGCGCGAAGGTGCCGTTCTACCGGCAGCCGGGCGGCCGGTGGACGCGCGAGGTGGTGACGGTCGCCAGCCAGCTCGGCATGCGGTCGCTGCACTGGAACGTCGACCCGCAGGACTGGAACAAGCCGACCGCCGCGACGATCGTCAAGCGGGTCCGCGCCGCGGCCCGGCCCGGCTCGGTCGTGCTGCTGCACGACGGGGGCGGCGATCGGGCGGCCACGCTGGCCGCCTGCTCCCGCCTGATCACCGACCTGAAGCGCCGCTACGGCGTCGCCCGGCTGCGCTAGAGGCGTCTGACCTGCGGTTTTGCGCACCGCTGTGGCTAGGGCCATACCGGTTTGGTCGAGAGACCGATCATCACGTAAGCTATCCAAGCCTCCGGCGGGGCCGGATGGGAGCAAGTCCGCTTGAAGTTGCGAGTGTGCAATGATGGCGGGGCCGCCCTCATCGTCTAGCGGCCCAGGACGCCGCCCTTTCAAGGCGGTAGCACGGGTTCGAATCCCGTTGGGGGCACGGTCCGGCTTCGGCCGGAGGCAACAAAGCTAGGTCCTGTGGAGCAGTTGGAGTGCTCGCCGCCCTGTCAAGGCGGAGGTCGCGGGTTCAAGTCCCGTCAGGACCGCCAGCGGAGAACGCCGCGCCATGCGCGGCGTTCTGCGTATCGGGGCATGTGACCCTCCCGGCGGAGAACCCGACGTGCGGGTAGCATGAACCGAGCAACACGGCCAGGTAGCTCAGTTGGTACGAGCGTCCGACTGAAAATCGGAAGGTCGGCGGTTCGACCCCGCCCCTGGCCACATAGCCTTTCGCCGGGCTACAGGAGCGCCGACCAGCGGAAACGCCGGTCGGCGCTCCGCTTTTGCGCCTCCGGGCCCGGCTGTCCGGTCTACCCCTCGTTGCCCCGGAATCCCGCTGGTGGCCGCTCCTTATCGCACGCGGATAGCACGGCTCTGCTGCCCGTACGACGGACACCACGCTGTCCCTCTTCGGTTGACCTCCAGATCGGTACGCTCCGGCCGGCGCGGCCCGCTTGCGGGCCGCCTTGATCTGATAGAGCGCCCTCAACCTGCTGTGCCTGTCGGCGCCGGACCAGCGCCCGCCGCGCGGGCGGCGCGAGGGGAACCCAGCGGCGGCCCCCTCCGGGAGTTTGGTGCCTTGAACAGCCGGCCGACGTGCTCATTGCCGCAGACGGGGCACGCGGCCTGTCCGGGCGTCACCTGCTTGCGGGTCACCGACACGATCGTCTGTCGCACCGTCAGGCCAGCGCCGCCTTCGTCAAGGTCCGCCCACCGCAGTCCGCACAGCTCGGGCACGGCGGAGTCCGGTGTACGCGGCCAGCCCGTAGAGCGCGGACAGCCGATCGTCGAAGACGTGCTCCAGGAAGCGCGCCGCTCTTCCGGCTGCCACACCGTCTCTTCGTCGTCCGTGGTCGGTGTGGGAATGGAGTCCATGCGGCCCATCGCGGGGTTCATTGACTACAAGACGCATCGCTTCTCCGTCGCGGTTGAAGCGCATCGGGAAAGCGTCGAGTACTTCCTTGGCGACATCAGTATCGTGTTCGACTGCGGTGACAGCCTTGGAGTGATAACCGCTGATCGGGTTGAAGGCACGGCCCACGGAGCCGAAGCGGACAAGTACCCGATTGGCTCTCAGCAGAAGAACGATGCGATGGTTCGCAGGAAGCACGCAGAGTTGGCGGCCCGCAACAAACCGGGGGGCTTTGGGGTCGCTGTGGCAGACCCTACCGTCGCGCGAGAAGCGCTGACCGGGTTTTGTTCGGGCCATCGAGGCAGAGGATCCAGACGGGCTCAGGTGGCCCCGCAACAAACGGAGCGACGACGCAACTGCCGTCCACATCAGGCCGACGTTCTTCGTGCCGGTGCGACAGTCGCCGATCACGGATGACTAGCGAGCGGGGAAAGATCTCTGTAGAGTGCGTGGGCCATCGGAGATCATGAACGCGTGGATTGAACGGGGGATTGTCGTGGAGATGATGAGCAGGCGAAACGCTTTGCTTGCAGGACTAGTGACCACCACTGCGGTCGGCGGGTTGGCGGCGAGCGCATCTGGGGCGCACGCCGCGCCAAATACCACCGGCGACGGATGGATCTCGGTGCTCGATCATGGTGCGGTCGGGGACGGCACCACCGACGACACGGTTGCGATCCAGGCGGCGCTGACCGCAGCTACCAGCACCGGCGACAGTGTGCACTTTCCCGCCGGCCGGGCCTTCAAGGTAAGCGACGAACTGGTCGTCTCGGGGCTGACCCACTTTGTGGTCTCCGGTTACGGGGCCACCCTCGTACTTAAGGGCGGGCAGCCATCCGTCAAGGGCGCGAAGGCCGTCTTGCGTCTCACCGGCTGCCACAGGTTCAAGGTTCTTGGCCTGGAAGTGTGGGACAGCGACCGCTCGCAGCAATACAACGGGATCCGCATCGCGTCGTCCAGCGGTGGTGTCATTGAAGGCGTCACCGTCCGTAATGTTCGCTTCAACGGCATCGCCGTTTACGACGATATTCCCGGACAGTCCGATGACATCGCGATCACCAACTGCACCACTGAAGGCACTTGGTTCGGCATCTCGTCCAACGGCAGAGACGTACGGATCACCAACAACCACGTCGCGATGGACTGGCCGTCGACCGATGAGGCGCGACTGAAGGGCGGCGTCTGGAGCGAGCCGTCCGACTACTACGACGGTATCGGCATATGGGCGGGTGCCGACCGAAATGTCGTCTCCGGTAACACGATCACCGAATGTGGACAGGCGGGAATCTTCACGGAGGCGTGCACCAACCTCGTCGTCGCCGACAATACCGTGACCGGCTGCCAGTTGCGCGGCATTGAAATTGATGGGAGCAACGGCGGGAAGTTTCCTAATGGAACCGCCGTCGGCGTCTCGATAACCGGAAACGTCGTTACCGACTGCAAAGGACAGATCAACATCCTCAGCGCTCGTGACGTGACCGTGGTGGGTAACCGCACCGCAAACAATAACCCGTCACTGGCCGCGAGCTGCATCGCCATCAATTTGAAGACCACCAAGACAGTGGTCGTGGGAAATCATGCGCGACAGGCGCACGCTACCTTTCCCGCAATCTTCGTCACCGGAGCGGCGACCGATGTGACGTTGGCTTGGAACGCCGTGGAGGCCGCCGTGCCGTACCAGGCGCCGGTCGATACCGTGATCATCCGGCGGAGTGGCCCTGGGCAGATCCGCACCGAGGGTAAGTTGATCGCTGTCGGCGGCATCGGCGTGGGCAACAGTGCGCCCGCCACCACTCCCGGCTCCGTGGTGCGGAAGATCGAAGTTTTCTCGTCGACTGGTGCGAGCCTCGGCTGGGTGCCCGTCTACAACACCATTACCTGAGCCGTGGGTCAGAGGTCCGAGTGCCTGCGGGTACACAAGATCATTGCTCACGGGATGCTCGTTGACAACAGATGGGCATAGGCGGCGTGCAACGACAGACCGCACGGCCCCGACCTGGGCAGCAGCGCCGGGCGATGCCGGCCAGTAAGGGAACCAGCGTCCTGGAAATCGGAAGGCCGGCGGTTCGACCCCACCCCTGGCCACATAGCCTCTCGCCGGGCTAACGGGATCCCCACCAGCGGAAACGCCGGTGGGGATCTTCTTGTATGCCCTCCTGGCGCATCGATCGGCGTTGCCGTGGTTGACCACTCCTGGCCCCCGATCGCCGCCGCTAGTTGCACGTCCGCTGCACGCGCCCTCCTGGCTACTCGGGGACAGTCAGTTTCGGCATGGCTGCATACCATCGATGGCATGACGACGGTGGCGGTGATCCTCGTGGTACTCGTGGCGCTGTCTATCGGAGCGTTCGTCCTCGTGGGCTGGCGAGACAGACAGGGGCTCTCCTCATCCGAGGATTCGGCTGCTGTCCGCGACGCGCGAGCTGACCAAGAGCGTCATGCGGCAGAGCGTCATGGAGAACAGGGCGAGGTATGGCGACGCGGCCAAAGCCAGAGCATGTAAACGACGCCGCCCGCTCCTACAACTTCCACCCACCCACCGCAACCGTTCGGCAACTCCATCCTGGAGTCGTCTGGCCCGCCGGAGGCACAAGCTCCAACCCGCCTCGTCGGGGCAGACAGGCGCTCGATGTGGCGGCGCCCCTGCTACGTTGCCTGTTCTAGAGGCGGCCGGCTTCCCGGCGACCAGGACGAGGCTGACCCCCGGGGAGGAGCGCGGTGCCCACCGTCGACATGCCCGCACTGCGCGAGCGGATCGTCGCGAGCATCTGCGCGACGATCCGCCCGATGCTCGAGCGACGTGCGTCGGAGGAGCTGTACGCGGTGGCGCTCACCACGGACAGCGACGTCATCACGGTGAACCTGCTGGCGCACACCGAGGAAGCCCTCAAGGTGCTCGTCGAAGCCGACGACTCGTACGCCGACGGCTACCGCTGGTGGCCCGACGAGTGGGTCGTCGCGGATGACGACGCGACGCCCGGGGATGGTGTCGAGTCGATGGTCCAGATCAGCCGGGACATGTTCGACACCCACCTCTCCCTCGGCGACGACGCCGAGGCGCACGGCGAATGGCGCGTCAGGGCCCGCGCGGCGCTCGAAGAGGCCCTGGGCGACCACCGCGTCCGGGCGAGCATCGCCGACGTCAACCCCGCCTGGCACCCCGTGCTGTTCGTCACGGAGACGGACGGCAACTCGCACCTCACGGTGCGCAGCATCGACCTTCTCAACGACGGCCACCCGAGCCCCGACCTCGTCGCTTCCGCCCGCGACTTCTTCGACGAAACGGACGACTGACGGCGACGGAGGACGACCGTCGACAGGTTTGCTCACGCCTTGACAACAGGCGGCGTCCGGCGACAGGACACGACGAGCCCCGTACCCCCGGGCTCGCGACCCACCCCCGAAACCGATCGCCGCATCCGGCTATCATCGCGCCATGGCGATTGGTTGTACTCCCGGGCTGGCTCCCGCCGCGGCACTGTTCCGGTCCCTCGGTGATCCCACCCGGCTGTCCATCCTGCGCCGGATCGCGACCGGCGAGGCGCGGGTGGTGGACCTGACCAACGAGCTGGGGCTGGCGCAGTCGACCGTGTCGAAGCACCTGGCGTGTCTTCGGGACTGCGGCCTCGTCGACTACCGGGTGGCGGGCCGTCAGTCGTTCTACGCGCTGACGCGACCCGAACTGCTGGATCTGCTGCGGTCGGCGGAACGGGTTCTCGCTGCCACGGGCGAGGCGGTCGCCCTGTGCCCGGTCTACGGCACGCCGGCTGGCGCGGTGACCACGTGAGCGTGCCGCTGCTGACCCCGGAGCGTCGGGCGGTGCTGTCGCGACGCAGCCTGTGGCTGGCCTACGCCACGGCGGGCTACAACCTGTTGGAGGGCCTGATCGCGATCGCCGCCGGCGCGGCGGCCTCGTCCGCGGCGCTGATCGGCTTCGGCCTGGACTCCTTCGTCGAGGTGTCCAGCGCCGCCGTGCTGATCTGGCAGTTCCGTTCCCGGGTGCCCGAGGATCGGGAGCG
Source organism: Micromonospora sp. URMC 107 (assembly GCF_051386315.1). NCBI lineage: Bacteria > Bacillati > Actinomycetota > Actinomycetes > Micromonosporales > Micromonosporaceae > Micromonospora > Micromonospora sp. URMC 107. Next base: position 4,127 of record NZ_JBPQTK010000082.1, on the reverse strand, counting down.
GCTGGCGTTGCGGCTGATCGCCGTGTCGTTCTTCGCCCTGGCCGCCTGGGTGACGTTCGACGCCGTCCGCTCGCTGTCGACCGGCGGGGACGCCGACGCCAGCCCGGTGGGTATCGGCCTTGCCGTCGCGTCGCTGATCGTGATGCCGCTGCTCGTACGGGCCAAGCGGCGCACCGGGCGGGAACTCGGCTCGGCGACGGTCATGGCCGACTCGACGCAGACCATGTTGTGCACGTACCTGTCCGCGGTGCTGCTCGTCGGCCTGGTCCTCAATGCCGTCTGGGGTTGGTCGTGGGCTGACCCGATCGCCGCGCTCGTGATCGCCGGGGTCGCGGTGAAGGAGGGCATCGAAGCCTGGCGCGGTGAGCACTGCGACGACTGCGCGCCCCTGCCCGCCGCTGGCCAAGGTTCGGGCTGCGACGACGCCTGCTGCACCGACGGGAAGGCGTGACGATGGCCTGGCTCGCGCTGCTGCTCTACCTGCTGGGCCTGCTGCTCGCCTTCGGCTGGCGCACCCTGGCCCAGTGGCGCCGCACCGGCGACACCGGCCTACGCCTCGACGCCGGCCCGCCCGGCACCCTGCGGTGGTGGGCGAAACTGCTGTTCGTCGCCGCCCTCGTGCTCGGCTCGGCCGGTCCGGCCGCCGCCCTCGCCGGCCTGTCGCCGCTGCCCGGCCTCGACAACCGGCCCCTGCACGTGGTCGGTTTGGTCGTCACCGTCGCCGGCATCGGGGCCACGCTCGCCGCCCAGCTAGCCATGGGCGTCTCGTGGCGGATCGGCGTCGACCCCGACGAACGCACCACCCTGGTGACCAGCGGCGCGTTCGGGCTGGCCCGTAACCCCATCTTCACCGCCATGGCGGTCACCTCCCTCGGCCTGGCCCTGATGGTGCCCAACGCCGTCTCACTGGCCGCCTGGCTCGCCCTGCTCATCGCGCTGCAACTACAGGTCCGCGCCGTCGAGGAGCCGTACCTGGTCGCCACCCACGGCGACGCCTACCGCCGCTATGCGGCCAGAGTCGGCCGGTTCCTGCCCGGCCTGGGCCGGATCGGCGCGTAGAGGCGGCTCCCGAGCGCCTCACCCGTAGGTAGGAGACGCAGCCCCGGGTCTAGCGCCGGAACAGGACGAACCAGCCCGCCGCCGCCACGGCAAGAAGAAGTGCCACCACGAGCAGGCTGCGCCCGGCCAGGAAGGGCATGGGGAGGAGAAACGGTGCCTGCTGGAGCAGCAGACACGCGCCGAGCAGCGCCTGGCCGCCGCCGAGGCGGACTGGTTGGAGCCGCTGGCTCGCCGTGAGGCGGGCGATCCGCATCCACGCCGAGGGAAACCGACGCGTCACGGCGACCCGCACGCCGAAGACGATCATGCCCAGGCTGAGGACCACGATCACGAGGCGCGCGGCGGTCCACACCGGGTCCGGATCACTCGGGCTCATACGGCCCATCATGGGAGGAGCGTCAAGTCCGAAAGCGGTGTCAGCAGCGGCCCGCTCCCCCGCTGAGCCGCTGCTGTCGCAGGTGCGCGGTACGGTCCCGCCATGGTAGCCAGAATCAGCCTGACCCTCGACTGCGGGGACGCGAAGCTCCTCGGCGAGTTCTGGAAGACGGCACTGGGTTACGTCGACGAGCCCCCGCCCGCCCCCTTCCAGAGCGTCGAGGAGTGGCACGCGAGTTTCAACCTGCCGGAGGACGACCCGGTGGACGACGTGGCATGGCTGTGCGATCCCGACGGCGTCGGGCCCGCACTCTCCATCCTCAAGGTGCCCGAGCCGAAGACGGCGAAGAACCGACTGCACATCGATGTTCGGGTGCCGGGGCACGGCACCCCCGACGAGCGGTGGGCGCGGATCAGGGCCGAGGTCGAGCGACTGGTGGAGGCGGGCGGGACCGTCCTGGAGGTCTTCACCGGCCACCACGTCGTCATGGCCGACCCGGAGGGCAACGAGTTCTGCGTCGCCGCGACCTCGGCATGACGGCGCACCCCGTCCGCCCGCCCCGACTGCTGTCGACGGACGGATCCGGGACAGCGGTGCGCCGCTCGGCTCTGCCAGGCTGACCACCTACCCGCCCCTGGTGTGCCGTGTGCGGCGGGCCGACGCGACGGGGGGACGAAGCACGGCGGCGGCGTGGTCCCGCAGCTCCCCGTGGTCGAGCACTCGACCGCACGGTCGGCACCGACCAGGCCGTCGGTGGCGAATCCGGGCCGCCTGGCGGTGGGACAGGTGGTCGTGGTCGGCGCGGCTGCCGCCCTGTTCCTGCGCGAGACCGACAGCGGTCCGTGGGGGCTGTTCGCCCTCTTCGTGGGCGTGCACGCGGTGCTGCTCGCCGGCGCGGCGGCGCTGCTGACGGTGACCTACCTGCTCGGCACGCTCACCCGCCACGGGTCGCGGCTGACCGAGAGCCCCGGCCGCCGGTGCGGCTGGACCCTGCTCGTATGGGCGGGCGGTGCCGCGCTCGTCGGTTACGGGCGTACGGCCCTCGGCCACCTCGGCTTCGAGGCCGACCGGCACCCCGAGGTCGGTCACTGGTTGCTGGGCCTGGGGGCGGCGCTGGTGGTGGGCGTCCTCACCCGGTCGCGACAGGTACGGATCGCCTCCGCCGCGATGATCGCACTCTTCGTGGTGGTCACCGCCGCGCTGCGAGCCCTCGGCTGATCGCCTGACCGGCGTGGCTGCCGAATCCGGTTGCGGCGGGCGCCCGCGCTGCGATTGCCTGCTGCCATGCCGAAGAACCTTGTCGATTCCTACTTCATCTGCGGCACCCCGCGCACCGGCAGTTCCCTCCTGCTCGGGTTGCTGGAATCCACCGGTGTCGCCGGTCGTCCTCAGGCCTACTTCCGCTCGCCGGACGAGCCGCTGTGGGCCGACCGGTGGCGGCTTCCCCGCACGGCGGACGGCGGCTTCGACTACGCGGACTTCGTCCGGGCCGCGCTCGCCGCGGGCCGGACCGAAAACGGCGTGTTCGGCGCGAAGCTCATGTGGGGGACGCTGGAGGAGGTGGTCGCCAGGCTCGCGGCGCTCCACCCCGAGCTCGACGGCGACGACGTCGCACTGCTGAACAGGGCGTTCGGCCGCACCGGCTTCGTCTTCCTGCGACGCGACGACGTAGTGGCACAGGCGGTGTCGCGGCTGCGCGCCGAGCAGACCGGCAAATGGTTCATCGGCGGCAGTGGGGAGATCAGCGGCGACGCCGGCAACGGGCGGGCGCCCCGCTTCGATGCGAACGGGATCAGGCACTACATCGAGGAGATCAGGGAGCACAACGCGGCCTGGGAGGCGTGGTTCGCCTCGTGGGGGATCCACCCGCACGTCGTGCGCTACGAGGAACTGGCCGACGACATGGTCGCCGCCACGCGCGGTGTCCTCGACTTCCTCGGGCTCGACGTGCCCGAGGACGGCCGCGCCGTCGTCGCCCGTCACCAGCGCCAGGCCGACGAACTCAACCGGCAGTGGATCGCCCGCTATCGGGCAGGGGTGACCGACGGCTGAGCCGTCGACCGGCGGTTCTCCCCGTCGGCCGGTCGGTCGACCAGGAGGGGGCGGTGGTCGGAGATGGTCGACCGGCCGGACCCGATCCTTGGCCGCACGACAGGGCCGGAGCGGATCGACGGCGGTCGGGGTCGCCCGGTGGGGTCAGCGCCGCTGTTGGCGGTGCTGGGCCACCCCGCCCTGGATCGCCTCCCAGACGCTCCGGCCGGCCTGCCGCAGCGTCTCCCCCGCCTGCTCGGCGAGCTGGGCCGCGCTCGGCGCACCCCCACCGCCAGCGCCGGGGGTCTCGGGCTGTCGGCCCTGCCCGCCCTCGGAGGGGCCGCCCGACGGCTCCCGCTGGCCGGCCCCGGGCCCGCCGGGTCCGCCAGCGCCACGCTCGCCGCCGACCTCGCCGGCCGTGCCGCCGCCCCCGGGTCCGCCGACCCTCTCACCGCCCGGCTGCTGCGCGCCCTGTTCCGCACGCCGCTGTGCACCCTGCTCCGCGCCACCCGGCCGCGGCCCGCCCTGGTCGCCACCACCCGGCCACTGCCCGACCTGCTCGCCGTCCGACCGCTGCGCGCCGCGCTCCGCGCCACCCGGCCGCGGCCCGCCCTGCTCGCCACCACCCGGCCACTGCCCGACCTGCTCGCCGTCCGACCGC
>NZ_JBPQTK010000081.1:0-26958 GCF_051386315.1 Micromonospora sp. URMC 107 | reverse complement strand
CGCGTCGTGGGCGCGGGGGTTGCGGGTGGCGGGGTCGAGCCAGTGCCAGGCCAGCGCGCAGGCGAGCAGGGGCACGCCGCCGGTGGGTGGTTGCCACTGCTCGAAGGTGGAGGTGACGGCGTGGACCTGGGGGTAGGTGGCGGTGAGTCGGGCGGTCATGCGGGGGTCGGGTTCGACGCAGGTGACGGGCGCGCCGAGGCGCAGCAGCACGGCGGTGCCCTTGCCGGTGCCGGCGCCGATCTCGGTGACCGCGGCGGGGGTGCCGCCGTGGTAGTCGCCGATGAGGTCGGCGAGGGCGGTCGGGTAGTCGGGGCGTACGTCGTCGTAGAGGTCGGCGACGTCGCCGAAGACACCGGTCACGGGTGGCAGCGGGTCCGGGGGCGGTGAGGGGTCAGAGGCCGCCGGCGACGCGCAGGACGGTGCCGGTGGTGTAGGTGGCGTCGGGGCCGAGCAGCCAGGCGATGGCGCCGGCGACCTCGTCGGGTTCGCCGGGGCGGCCCAGGGGGATGCGGGCGGCGGCCCGGTCGGGGCGGTCGGGTTGGCCGGAGAGGGCGTGGATGTCGGTGCGGATGATGCCGGGGGCGACGGCGTTGACGCGGATGCCGCGGGGGGCGAGTTCCTTGGCGAGGCCGGTGGTGAGGGTGTCGGTGGCGGCCTTGACGGCGGCGTAGTGGACGTACTCGCCGGGGCTGCCGAGGGTGGCGGCGACGGAGGAGACGTTGACGATGGCGGCGCCGCGGCTCATGCGGCGGGCGGCCTGCTGGGCGCAGAGGACGTAGCCGATGAGGTTGACGTCGACGACGTGGCGCAGGTCGGCGGGGTCGAGGTCGACGAAGGCGCCGATGGGGCTGGTGACGCCGGCGTTGTTGACCAGGCCGGTGATCGGGCCGAGGGTGGCGGCGGCGTCGAACAGGGCGGTGACCTGGTCGGGGTCGCGGGTGTCGGCGGGGACGGCGAGGCCGCGTACGCCGGTGGCGTCGAGGTCGGCGAGCACGGCGGTGGCGGCGGCGCGGTCGCGGCGGTAGCTGAAGGCGACGTGGTGGCCGGCGTGGGCGAGGCGGCGGGCGGTGGCGGCGCCGATGCCGCGGCTGCCGCCGGTGATGACGGTGACCGGTTTCAATGTGTCTCTCCCCTGTGGTGGCTGCGGGGCCGACGCTACCGGGGTCGGTTCGTCGGTCGGGGCATAGGCTCGGGCGCGTCGGTGGACGGTGACGTGGAGGTGCGCGGTGGCGGGTGTGGGGGTCGGGGACGTGGTGGCGGACTTCGAGTTGCCCGACGAGACGGGTACGCCGCGGCGGCTGTCGGAGCTGCTGGCCAGCGGGCCGGTGGTGTTGTTCTTCTATCCGGCGGCGATGACGCGGGGGTGCACGGCGGAGAGCTGCCACTTCCGGGACCTGGCCGCGGAGTTCGCGGCGGTGGGCGCGACCCGGGTGGGGATCAGCCGGGATCCGGTGGCGAAGCAGGCGGAGTTCTCCCGGCGGCACAAATTCGACTATCCGTTGCTGTCGGATGCCGATGGCGTGGTGGCGGACCTGTTCGGGGTGCGGCGGCGGCTGCCGTTGGGCGCGCTGAGCACGCGGCGGATGACGTTCGTGATCGGCACCGACCGGCGGGTGGTCGAGGTGATCCACAGTGAGCTGAACATGAACGACCACGCGGACGCGGCGTTGCGGGCGCTGGGGGGTTGATCTTCCGCTTGTCGGGCCGGGCTGGTATCAAGGCAGGCATCTGAACAGGTGTACGAGGGAAGAGGTTGCTGATGGGTGCCGCTGGCCAGGGTTTGTCCACTGACGAGGTGCAGAGCATCCGGGAGGCGCTGGCGGCGGGCCGCAAGCCGAAGGTGGTGTTCACCGCCTCGGCCGGTCAGATAGCCGGGCAGGTGGGTCAGGTGGTGGAGCTGACCGACCCGGCGGTCTCGGACGAGTTCGTGGTGGTCCGGTTCGGTCGCGACGAGTTGCCCTTCTCCCCCGCCGACGTGGCGGTGGCGCCGCGGGGCGCGGGGCGCAAGGCGGCGGAGCCGCAGCCGCAGCCGGAGCCGCAGGAGCAGGTGGAGGCGGCGCCGGCGGAGCCGGAGTTCGTGCTGGACCGGGTGCCGCAGCAGCGGCGGGAGGAGCCGAAGGTGGAGACGGTGGAGGCGAAGCCGGCGGCGCGGCGGCCGGTGAAGGCGGTGAAGCCGAAGGGCCCGGCGGGGCTGACGGTGACGCTGGCGTACGCCGACGGCGAGTGGACGGTCGCGGCGCAGCAGGGCAGCAAGTCGCTGGCGAAGCCGTACGTGGTGAAGCCGGCGGAGGCGCTGCGGATGGTGGCGCTGGTCGACGTGCCGGGCGTGCACGAGGCGGTGGAGCAGATCATGGCCGCCGAGCGGGCCGAGGCGGAGCAGCAGGCGGAGAAGCTGCGCGCGGAGCTGGCGGAGATCGAGGCGCGTCTGGCGGAGCTGCGCGAGGCGCGCTGACGTCGGGGCGGGGTGCGGCCACGGGGCCGACGCGGCAGGGGTGTCGCGTCGGCCCCGTGGCCGGTGCGGGTGGCGGCGGCGGGGCCCGCGGCCACCCGGCGGGGGCGGGTCAGTGTCGCGGGATGTGGGCCACGCCGATGCGCTTGCGGAACACCCAGTACGTCCAGCCCTGGTAGGCCAGCACGATCGGGGTGAAGACCACCGCCACCCACGTCATGATCTTCAGGGTGTAGGGGGTGGAGGCGGCGTTGGTGGCGGTCAGCGTGCCGGCGGCGTCCGCGGTGGAGGGCAGCACGTTCGGGAACAGCGCCGCGAACAGCGTCGCCACGGCCAGCGCGATCGCCACGGCGGTGCCGGTGAACGCCCAGCCCTCGCGGCGGGCGCGGGCGGCGGCGAGGCCGCCGAGCAGCGCCAGGGCCGCGCCGACGGCGAACACGACGGCGGCGGTGCTGGAGCGGATGCTCAGCGTCCAGGTCAGGAAAGCCACCGCGAGGGCGGCGGCGGCCACGCCCAGGCGCACCGCGAGCGCGCCGGCGCGCTCGCGTACCTCGCCGACGGTCTTGAGGGCGATGAAGACGGCGCCATGGGTGAGGAACAGGGCCGCGGTGGTCGCGCCGCCGAGCAGGGCGTACGGGTTGAGCAGGTCGAGCAGTCCGCCGACGTACTCGTGTTCGGCGTCGAGCGGCACGCCGCGCAGGATGTTGGCGAACGCGACGCCCCACAGCACGGCGGGCACGACGGAGCCGACGAAGATGGCGGTGTCCCAGCGGCGCTTCCAGGACGCCTCGGGGCGCTTGTGGCGGTATTCGAAGGCGACGCCGCGGATGATCAGGGCCAGCAGGATCAGCAGCAGCGGCAGGTAGAAGCCGGAGAAGAGGGTGGCGTACCACTCGGGGAAGGCGGCGAACATGGCGCCGCCGGCGGTGATTAGCCAGACCTCGTTGCCGTCCCAGACGGGGCCGATGGTGTTGATCAGGACGCGGCGTTCCCGGTCGTCGCGGCCGAGTACGGGCAGCAGCATGCCGACGCCGAAGTCGAATCCCTCGAGGATGAAGTACCCGGTGAACAGGACCGCGACGAGCAGGAACCAGATGGTGGTGAGTTCCACGGTTGTCTCCGGTGGTCAGTAGGCGAACGCGAGCGGGCGCTCGGCGTCGTCGTGGCTGTCGTCGATCTCGGGGTTCGGGGTGAGGTCGGGCACGCCGGCCTTGGCGTAGCGCAGCAGCAGCTTGACCTCGACGACGGCGAGGGCGGCGTAGATGAGGGTGAAGGCGGTGAACGAGGTGAGCACCTCGGTCAGTGAGACGCTGCGGGAGACGCCGTCGCGGGTGAGCATCTCGCCGAAGACGATCCACGGCTGGCGGCCCATCTCGGTGAAGATCCAGCCGAAGGAGTTCGCGGCCAGTGGCAGCAGGGGCATGACCAGGCCGGCGCGCAGCAGCCACTTGCTGGTGGGGGTGCGGCCCTTGCGTTGGCTCCAGAGCACGAGCAGGGCGATGGCGGCGGCGGCCATCCCGAAGCCGATCATGAAGCGGAAGCTCCAGTAGGTGACCGGGATGATCGGGGTGTAGCTGCCGGCGCCGTACTGGGCGGCGTACTGGGCCTGCAGGTCGTTGATGCCGTGCACGGTGCCGTTCGGGTCGCCGGTGCCCAGCCAGGACAGCAGGTGCGGGATCTTGAGGGCGAACAGTTCGCGGCTGCCGTCGAGGCTGCCGACGGTGAGTACGGAGAACGAGGCGGGGCTCTCGGTGGTGTAGAGGCCCTCGGCGGCGGCCATCTTCATCGGTTGCACCTGGGTCATGATCTTGCCCTGGATGTCGCCGGTGATGGCGACGGCGGCGGCGGAGACGAGGGTGACCCAGGAGCCGAACTTCGCGGCGAAGCGGTAGGCGGGGGTGTCGGCGGAGTCGCGGTTGCGTACCAGGTGCCACATGGCGACGGCGACCAGCAGCGAGCCGGCCACCAGGAACGCGCCGGCGATGGTGTGCGGGAAGGTGATCATGGCGACCTTGTTGGTCAGCACGGCCACGAAGTCGGTGAGTTCGGCGCGCCCGGTGTCGGGGTTGACGCGGTAGCCGACCGGGTTCTGCATGAAGGAGTTCGCCGCGAGGATGAAGTACGCGCTGAGGTTGCTGCCGATCGCGGCGGCCCAGATGCTGGCCAGGTGCAGCCGCTTGGGCAGCCGGTCCCAGCCGAAGATCCACAGGCCGATGAAGGTCGACTCCAGGAAGAACGCGACCAGCGCCTCGATCGCCAGGGGGGCGCCGAAGATGTCGCCGACGAAGCGGGAGTAGTCGCTCCAGTTCATGCCGAACTGGAACTCCTGCACGATGCCGGTCACCACGCCCATGGCGAAGTTGATCAGGAAGAGCTTGCCGTAGAACTTGGTGAGCTTCAGGTACTTCTCGTCGCCGGTGCGGTGCCACAGCGTCTGGAGGATCGCCACCAGCACGGACAGGCCGATGGTCAGCGGTACGAAGAGAAAGTGGTAGACGGTGGTGACACCGAACTGCCAGCGGGCGACGTCCAACGCGTCCACCAGGAACCCCCAGGCTGTGCATACTACGAGACGTAGTAAATACTACTGCGCGTCGTAGGAATCGCGGCAGGGGCGGGGGTCCCGAAGCTGCCCGGGACCAATGACCCTGATCACCTCTGCCGGACGGCCCGGCGACCGGGCCCGCGCCGCGCGCGCCGGCGGCCGCGTGCGACCATTGCGCGCTGATGGACACCACCCGCCCGACCTGGCAGCCGCCGCTGATCTGGCGCGCCGCGCAGGTGTTCGCCCGCGTCGTCGTCGCGCTCCTGGCCCGCCTGGAGGTCAGCGGCGACGTGCCCGAGGCGCTGCGCCGGGGCCCGCTGATCCTGGCCGCCAACCACATCAGCCCGTTCGACCCCGTCGTGCTCGCCGCCGCCTGCCGGTCCCGGGGCGTCGCCCCCCGGATCATGGCCACCGGCGGGCTGTTCCGCACCCCCGTCATCGGCGCCGCGATGCGCCGTGCCGGGCACCTGCGCGTCGACCGGGGCACCGCCGCCGTCGGCCGCGCCCTCGACGACGCCGCGGCGGCGGTCTCCGGCGGCTCCGTGATCCTGGTCTACCCGGAGGGCCGCATCGGCCTGGACCCCGGCATGTGGCCCGAACGCGGCAAGACCGGCACCGCCCGCCTCGCCCTCGCCTGCGGCGCCCCCGTGATCCCGGTCGCCCAGTGGGGCTCGCACGAGGTGGTGCCCTACCGCGCCCCGAAGGGGCTGCTGCGCGGCGTGGCCCGCGCGCTGTGGCGCCGCCCGGTGCTGCGCGTGCACTTCGGCGCGCCCGTCGACCTGGCCGACCTCACCCAGGGCACGCCGGGCGCCGCGCGGCGGGCCACCGACCGGATCATCGACGCCGTCACCGACGCCCTCGTGCCGCTGCGCCCCGACGAACCGGAGCGCCCCCGGCACGTCGACCCCGGCCGCCCGACCGACACCAGCCGCTCGCACCGCCGCCACCGCCCGCCCGACTGACCGGCCGGCGGCGACTCCTCGGCGCCGTTCGGCTGAGGGCGTCCCCGCCCCGCCCGGACACCTCCCCCGCACCGCAGCGCGACATGATCGCCACCGTCCGGCATGCGCCGGTCGCGCGCCACCGGGCGGCCACCGGGCGGTCACCGGGGCCGGGCATACTCCCCGCGTGACCCACGCCTACCTCGACGGCCCCGCACCGCTGGCGTTCGCCCACCGGGGTGGCGCCGCCGAGGGCGACGAGAACACCGCAGCGGCGTTCGCCCGGGCGATCGGGCTCGGCTACCGCTACGTCGAGACCGACGTGCACGGCACCGCCGACGGCGTCGCGGTGGTCTTCCACGACGCCACGCTGGCCCGGGTCACCGGCGAGCCGGGGCGCATCGCCGACCTGCGCTGGGCCGACCTGGCCTCGGTACGCGTCGGCGGCGCCGCCGTGGTCCCCCGCCTCGACGAGGTCCTCGACGCCTGGCCGCAGGTGCGGTTCAACATCGACGTCAAGGCCGACGGCGGCGTCGAGCCGACCGTGGCCACCGTCTCGCGCGTCAAGGCCGGCCACCGGGTGCTGCTGGCCTCGTTCAGCGACGCCCGGCTGGCCCGGCTGCGCGCCCTCACCCAGGGCCGCGTCGCCAGCAGCCTCGGCATGCGCGGGGTGGCCCGGCTGCGGATGGCGTCGCTGACCGGTCGGGCGCTGCGGCTGCCCCCGTCGGTGGTCGCCGCGCAGGTGCCGGTGCGCTACGGGCGGGTGCGCGTGGTGGACCGCCGGTTCCTGCGTCACGCCCACCGACTCGGACTGCACGTGCACGTCTGGACGATCGACGAACCTGCCGAGATGCACGAGTTACTTGATCTTGGGGTGGATGGCATCATGACCGATCACGTCGGCGTGCTGCGCGACGTCTACCGCAGCCGCGGCCACTGGGCCGCCTGACCCGTTCGAAGGACCCCGATGGCCGAGACCGTCACCCCCGCGGTGGACGACACCCCCTCCCCGGCGAGCACCCGGCGCGAACGCAGCGGCTGGTACTTCTACGACTGGGCGATGTCCGCCTTCTCCACCACCGTCATTACCGTCTTCCTCGGCCCGTTCCTGACCACCGTCACCGAACTCGCCGCCGGCTGCGAACTCGGCGCCGACACCTGCAACGGGTACGTGTACCCGCTGGGCATCAAGGTCGCCGCCGGGTCGTACTTCCCGTACCTGGTGTCGCTGTCGGTGTTCCTCACCGTGTTCGCGCTGCCGGTCGTGGGCGCCATCGCCGACCGCTCGGCGCACAAGAAGCGGCTGCTCGCCGTCGCCGCCTTCACCGGAGCCGGCGCGACCGTCGGCATGCTCTTCGTCACCGGCGACCGGTACCTGCTCGGCGGGGCGCTGTTCATGGTCGCCAACATCGCCTTCGGCGCCGGTGTCGTGGTCTACAACTCGTTCCTGCCGCAGCTCGGTGGTCCCGACGACCGCGACGGCATCTCCAGCCGCGGCTGGGCGCTGGGCTACCTCGGCGGCGGCCTGCTGCTGGCGCTCAACCTCGTCGCGGTCAGCATGCTCGGCGAGGAGGGCAACCACCAGCGCACCCTCGATTTGGCCCGCTGGTCGATCGTCTCCGCCGGTGTGTGGTGGGCGGTGTTCACCCTGGTCCCGCTGCGCTGGCTGCGCGAGCACCCCACCGCCGCCGCGCTGTCCGGCGGCAACCCGGTCACCGACGGGTTCCGGCAGCTCGGCCGCACCCTGCGCGAGATCAAGGCGTACCCGCTGACGCTGTTCTTCCTGCTCGCGTTCCTGGTCTACAACGACGGCATCCAGACCGTCATCGCCCTGGCCAGCCAGTACGGCACCGAGGAGCTGAAGCTCGGGCAGAGCACCCTGATCGTCACCATCCTGCTGGTGCAGTTCCTCGCCTTCGGCGGCGCGCTGCTGCTCGGCGCCCTCGCCAAGCGCATCGGCGCCTGGAAGACCGTGCTGATCAGCCTGGTGCTGTGGACCGGGGTGATCCTCGGCGCGTTCCGGCTGCCCGCCGAGGCGCCGGTGCCGTTCATGGTCCTCGGCGCCGCCATCGGCCTGGTGCTCGGCGGCAGCCAGGCGTTGAGCCGGTCGCTGTTCAGCCAGCTCATCCCCGCCGGCAAGGAGGGCGAGTACTACGGCTTCTACGAGATCAGCGACAAGGGCACCAGCTGGCTCGGCCCGCTGGCCTTCGGCATCGTGTTCCAGCTCACCAACTCCTACCGGGTGGGCCTGGTCTCCCTGCTGATCTTCTTCGTCGTCGGATTCCTGCTGCTGCTGGCCGTGCCGATCCGCCGGGCGATCGTCGCCGCCGGCAACACCCCGCCCCGGGTGCTCTGAGGCGCGCCCGTCCGCGCCGCCGACCGGATCAGGCGACGTCGATCGGCTAGGCTGCCCGACCGTGACCGACCACGCCGCCCCGACCTGCCTGGCGCGCCCGCCGCTGGGCCCCGACGACTCCCCCGCCGGGTGCGCCGCGGCGCGGGGCGTGGACGGGCGCCCGCTGCACGCGGCGGCGTTGAAGTTCTTCTGGGGGCCGATGGACTGCGGCAAGTCCACGATGGCGTTGCAGATGAACCACAACCACTCCCGGCAGGGCCGCCGCGGCCTGGTCACCACCCGCATCGACCGCTCGCTCGGCCCGCAGGTCACCACCCGCATCGGCCTCGCGCACGAGGCCGTCGAGGTCACCGACGAGCTGGACCTGCGTGCCCTCGTGCGCGACACCTGGGCCGAGGGCGTCCGCGTCGACTACCTGATCTGCGACGAGGCGTCGTTCTACAACCTGGAGCACATCGAGCAGATGGCCGAGCTGGTCGACAGCTACGACGTCGACGTGTACGCCTTCGGGCTGGCCACCGACTTCCGCTCGTGTCTGTTCCCGGCCGCGCAGCGGCTGTTCGAACTGGCCGACGAGGTGGCCCGCATCCAGGTCGAGGTGCTCTGCTGGTGCGGCCGGGAAGGGCTGCTCAACGCCCGGGTGGTCGACGGCCGGGTGGTCCGCGAGGGCCTGCAGGTCGTCATCGGCGACACCGTGGACAGCGCCGACGTGCGCTACCAGGTGCTCTGCCGCCGGCACTACCGCGCGGGCGAACTCGGCCCCCGCCGCTGAGGCGTCAGTACGGGTCGCCGCACACCCGCCAGTCCCCGTCCTCGCGCACCACCGACAGCTTCCGCTCCTCGGTGAGGCCGCTGTCACGGGTCAGCCGCACCGTGACCGTGCCGCTCGGACGGCCACCCCGGGTCGCCACCGACACGTCGACGATCTCGTAGCCGTTGACCACCGGCGGGGTGCGCAGCCAGCTGGTGAACCCGATCGGGCTCCACCGGCTGCGCGCGTCGGCGCAGAGCCGGTCGTACGCGCCGTCGGTGTCGCCCGCCGCCACCGACCGCAGGAACCCGTCGGCGGTCTCCCGCACCGGGCCGCTGGCCTGCGTGACCACCTGCACGTTCCAGGCGCCCAGCCCGGCCACCCCGACGCAGCACAGCAGCACGGTCACGCCCGCGAACACCAACCCGGTACGCACCGGGCGGCGTCGACGGGCCGGCCGGCTCCACGGCTGCTCAGCGCCCACCCGTCGACCGTAGAGAACCGGCGGGCCCGCCCGCAGGAAAGTCGGCTCCGTCGCTCGTCGCGCGCGCCGCCCGGCCGGGTCGGGGGCGGCGCCGCCCAGCACCCGGACCGGTCCCGGTCACGGCTCGATGAGCCCGGGTGGCGTAGCGGGTCAGTTCCAGAGCATCGGCGCGCTGAGCCGCGCGCTGGTCCACGCCGATCCGTAGGCCGTACGCGGCGTCCCGCACGCCATGGCACCGCGCCGGGCGCGAGGGCCCGGGCCTGACGCGGTGGTCAGGACGGGTCCCCGCGCCTCAGCCGCGGCGGCGGGCGCGGGCCGCCCAGATGGCGTACGCGGGATCGCGGTCGAGGTTGTGCCGGTCCCGGTCGTAGCGGCGGGTGGTGCGCGGGTCGGCGTGGCCCATCGCGTCCTGCACGTCCTCCAGGGGCACGCCCTCGGCGCGGGCGGTGGTGGCGAACGCGTGCCGCAACGAGTGCGGCGACAGCCTCGCCCACGCCGGGATGCCGGCCGTGCGGGCCAGCCGGCGCACCAGCCGGAACATCGCGTGCCGGTCCAGCCGGGCCCCGCTGGCGGTGACCAGCAGCGGGCCGGTCAGCTCGTGCACCGCCACACCCTGCGCGGCGGCCCGCTGGGCCAGGTACGCGTCGACGGCGTACGCGGTGCCGGGGGTCAGGGCGCGGCGGCGTGACTTGCCGCCCTTGCCGACGAACCGGACGCTGCGGTGACCCCGCTCGGCGCCGAGGTCGGCCAGGTCGAGCGAGACCAGCTCCCCCACGCGCAGCCCGAGGTCGGCCAGCAGCGCGATCGCGGCCCGGTTGCGGGCGGCGGTCGGCCCGGTGTCGGCCTCGGCGGCGGCGAGCAGCGCGTCGACCTCCGCGGGGGTGAGGCCCACGGTGGCGGAGTGGTCCCGGTCGATGCGGGGGCGGTCGGCGCCGGCGACCGGGTTGACCTCGACCGCGCGCAGCTTGACCAGGAAGTCGTACCAGCTGGACAGGGCGGAGAGCCGGCGGGCGACGGTGGCCGGGGTCAGCGGCTTGCCGGTGCGTACGCCGAGCGTGGCCTCCAGCGCCCGGGCGTACTCGTTGACGTGCAGGAAGTTCGCCTGCAACGGATCCAGTTCGCGGGCGGCGCACCAGGCGAGCCAGCCGGCGACGTCGCGGCGGTACGCGTCGCGGGTGTGGTCGGACAGCCGCCGGTTGCGCAGCCAGGCCTCGGTGAAGTCGACGGGCCCCCCGGGCAGGGCCAGCGGAAGGGGCCGGCTCGGCCGCGCCGGAGCGTTCGGGGAGAGCATGCGGGAAAGGTTCTCAGCTTCGGCTCGGGAACGGGAGGAGGCGCGCCCTACGCGATCGTGGCCACCGACGGCTCCTCGACGATCCGCCGGTCGGCCAGGCGCCAGCGCCGGTGCACACCGACCGCCTCGGCGAACCAGGCGTCGTGGCTGACCATTACCAGGGTGCCCCGGAACTGCCGCAGCGCCTCCTCCACCACGTCGAGGGCGTCGAAGTCGAGGTAGTTCGTCGGCTCGTCGAGCAGCAGGACCCGCGCCGGGCTGTTCACCAGCACCGCGAGCAGCAACCGGCGCAGCTCACCGGCGGAGAGCACGCGCAGCGGCGCGCCCCACTGCTCCGGGCCGAACAGGTGGGCGTCGAGCAGCCGTTCGGCGTCGTCGGCGTACACCGGCACCCGGGAGCGGAAGAAGTCGCGGACGGTGACGTCCGTACGCAGCGCGTCGTGGGTCTGCGGCAGCACGGCGACCTGCTCGGCGGCGACGACCTCGCCTCCGGCGGGTGCGTCCTCGGCGGCGAGGGCCCGCAGCAGGGTGGTCTTGCCGGCGCCGTTCGGGCCGGTGAGCAGGATCCGGTCGCCGGCGCGGACGCTCAGGTCGACGCGGTCGAGCAGCACCCGCCCGGCGGCGCGCAGCGTCAGGCCCCGCACCCTGAGCACCTCCTCCCGCTCGCCGGTGGCCTCCTGCGGGAACGCCAGCGTCAGCGGCGGCCGGGTGCGGGGCTCGGCGAGCCAGCGGATCGAGTCCATCTGCCGGCGCAGCCGCCGCTCGCGGGCCTTGGCCTTCTTCGCCACCTTCTTGGCGTAGCGGCGCTGCCGGTCGGCGCCGAGGCCGCCGCGCACGGACTCCTCGACCCCGCGGGCCTGCTCCTTGGTGCGGTCGATGTCGGCCAGCCAGCGCCGGTGGTCCTTCTGCTGTGCCTCGTGGTCCAGCAGCAGCCGCTGCCAGCGGCGGGTCTTCTCCGCCCGGTAGTCGCGGTAGCCGCCGGTGTAGGTCTGCGGCGCCTCGTGGATGCCGTCCAGCTCGACGATGCGGGTCACCGTGCGGTCCAGGAACGCCCGGTCGTGGCTGACCACCAGCACCGCGCCGGCGAAGGCCGCCAGCCAGTCGCCGAGCCAGGCGATGCCGTCGGCGTCGAGGTGGTTGGTCGGCTCGTCGAGCACCAGCAGGTCGGGGGTGTGCAGCAGCACGCGGGCGAGGGTGAGTCGGGCCTGCTCGCCGCCGCTGACCCGACGCAGCGGGGTGTCGTCGGGCAGGTGGTCGACGTCGAGGCGCTGGCGGACCTCCGTCAGCCGGGCCTGCGCCCGCCAGCCGTCCAGCGCCGCCCACCGCTCCTGCGCGTCGCCGTACTCGGCGAGCACCGTGCCGTCGCCGTCGGCCATCCGCCGTTCGAGCTCGCGCAGCCGCGTGGCCAGGGGGTGCAGGTCGCCGAGGCCGGCGGCGAGGAACTGCCCGACGGTGGCGTCCGGGTCCGGCACCTGCTGGGCGAAGTAGCCGATCCGCGCGCCGGGGGCCAGGGCGACGTGCCCGCCCGACGGCGCTTCCTCGCCGGTGAGCACCCGCAGCAGGGTGGACTTGCCCACCCCGTTCGGGCCGACGAGGCCGACCCGGTCGCCGGCGTTCAGGACGAGCTCGACGTCGGTGAACAGCGGCTCGGCGTCGTAGTGCTTGCTGACGGACACGACCTTCAACACGGGTGATCCTCCGCGGGACGACGGGCGGGGCCGTCGACGCCCGGGTGGGCGGACGGCCGGAACCGGCGGCGGCGGGGCGCTGCCCTGCCGCGTCCTGCGGGATCACATCGTCCGGTCTGCTCCTGACGGCTCGGCTGCGCGGATCGCCGTCGAGTCTGGCACGGGCCCGCCGGCCCCACCACCGGTTTACCGCAGAGGGCTCCGGCCGCGCTTCCGTGCGGGGACGCGACGGGGGCGGGCGGCCGCACCGGCCGTCCCGCCCCCGTGCGCCGGGTCAGGCGTTGATCTCCTTGCGGCCGTTGCCGTTGGCGGTGGCCGTGACGGTGACCCGGCGGGGCTTGGCCCGCTCCGCGACGGGAATCCGCAAGGTCAGCACGCCGTTGTCGTAGCCGGCCTCGAGCTTGTCGGTGTCGAGGGTGTCGCCGAGGAAGAGTCGGCGGGTGAAGGTGCCCATCGGGCGTTCGGCGGCGACGAGTTCGACGTTGTCGCCGGCCGGCCGGCGGCGCTCGGCGCGCACCGTCAGCACGTTGCGCTCGACGGTGCAGTCGATGCTGTCCGGGTCGACGCCGGGCAGGTCGAACGCCGCGTAGAACCAGTCGCCGTCGCGGTAGGCGTCCAGGGGCATGACCGCGGGGCGCGCGGCGGTGCCGAAGAACTGCTCGGTGATCCGGTCGATCTCACGGAACGGGTCGGTACGCATCAGCATGGTCCTGCCTCCTCGGTTCTCCTGGCCGAAGGTCCTTCGAGTTGAGCCGGGGCGACTCAACTTCCTCCTCTGTATTTAGCGCGTTCCCGCCGCGTCGTCAACTCAGGACCTTCTCCAACCAGTGCTGGGCGTAGGGGCCGGTGTTGTACGCCGGGATCTCCCGATAGCCGTGCCGGGCGTACAGGGCGCGGGCCTCGACGAGGTCGCTGCGGGTGTCCAGCCGGATCCGGTCGGCCCCGGCGGCGCGGGCCCGCTCCTCGACGGCGGCGAGCAGGGCCGCCCCGCCGCCGTGGCCGCGGTGCGCGGGGCGCACGTACACCCGGGTCAGCTCCGCCCAGCCCGGCCGGTACCGCAGCCCGGCGCAGCCGGCCGGGCGACCGTCGCGGTGCGCGACCAGGAGGATCCCGGTGGGCGGGGCCAGGTCGTCGCTCGGATCGTCGGCCATCGCCGCCGCGACCTCGCCCGGCCTGACCGGGCGGTCGTGGTAGCGGCGGACGATCTCCTCGTAGTACGCCTCGAGCAGGGCCGCCGCCTCGGGCCGGTCGGGACCAGTCGGCACCGTCGTCCAGTCTGTCGCGCTCACGCGTCGATCCTCGCGGGCGGGTCAACGCGATATCCGCCGGGGCGAGGGCGGCCCCGACGCGGCCCGTCAGTCGCCGATGCGCCAGTAGACGCCCTGCTCCCGGGCCAGCAACTGCTCGTCGACCAGGTACCGGCGCAGCGCCACGTGGTCGGAGCCGCCGCCCTCGCACCAGCGCCGCAGCACCTCGTCCACCTGCCGCTCCGGATAGCGCACCCCCGGCTCGAAGGACCTCGCCACGTGCGCCAGCACCACCCGCCGCCGGCCGCGCTGTGCCGGCAGGCCGGTCAGCGTCTCGTCGCGCACGAAGGTGCGCAGCACGCGGTCCGTGGGGTCGTCGGCCGGGCGGGGCGCCGGCGGCGTGCGGGCCGCCTCGCGCAGCCGGTCGGCATCCACCCGCAGGTCGCCGTCGCCGCCGGTCACCAGGCCCGCGTCGACGAGCCGGCGGATCGCGGTCAGCACCTGCCGCGCCGGCAGGCCCGTCCGCTCGACCACCGCCGGGGCGTCGGCGTCACCCAGGACGATCGCCGCGAAGACCTGCCGCCGTACGTCGTCGGCGAGCGCTCCCGCCAGAGCCTGCGCTGTCATGCGGCCACCCTGCCAGCCGGCGTACGTGGGCCGCACCCCATTTCCGCCGGAATAGGCGCACCCCCGCGAGCCCGGTGGGCCTACTCGCCGACCGCCTCGGCGCGCAGCACCACCCGGCGCAGCAGGTCGGACAGCTGCCGCCGCTCGTGCGGGGCGAGCGCCGCCAGCAGCCGGTGCTCCTCGGCGCCCCGCACGTCCATGGCCCCGTGCCAGGCGGCCTGTCCCGCCTCGGTCAGCTCCACGTCGACGCGTCGCCGGTCGGTGGTGGACGGGATCCGGCGCACGAAGCCGCGCCGCAGCAGCGCGTCGACCCGGGCGGTGACGGAGGCGGGCGCCATCGCCAGGTCGCGGGCCAGGTCCGAGGGGGCCGCCCGCCCCCCTCGCCCGGCCAGGGCGTGCAGGGTGTCGTACTCGTGGCCGTGCAGGTCGAGGCCGACCAGGGTCCGCTCCTTGACCTCGCGCAGGTGGCGGGTGAGGAACTGGATCCTGGTCACCGCCCCTTCGACCTCGGGATCGAGCGTCGGCAGGATCGGCAGCCAACGCTCGACGTGCCGGTCGACGTGGTCGCGGTCGCTCATGCCTCCCAGCCTATGCCGGCATCGAACTATTCGTTGTCGAAAGGTTTGGTGTCGAAGTACATTGCCCGGGTGACCCATCCCCTGCGCGTGCCCGCGTTCCGGCTGCTCTTCCTCGGCCGTACCGTCTCCGCCGTCGGCGACGCCGTCGTGCCCGCCGCCCTCGCCTTGGCCGTGCTCCGGGCGACCGGCTCCACCGGCGCCCTCGCCCTCGTGCTGGCCTGCGCGTTGGTGCCCCGCCTGCTCCTGCTGCCCCTAGGCGGCGTGCTCGCCGACCGCCTCGACGCCCGCCGCGTCGCGATCCTCGCCGACCTCGTACGCTGCCTCGCGCAACTCGCCGTCGGCGTCGAACTCCTCGGCGACGCGTCGCTCGGCGTGATCGCGGTGGCCGCCGCGCTCGGCGGCGCCGCCAGCGCGTTCGGCCTGCCCACCGGCTCGCCCCTGGTCGCCGGCACGGTCGAGCCGGCCCAGCGGCAACAGGCCAACGCCCTGATGGGCGTCACCGCCAACGCCAGCCGCCTCGCCGGCCCCGCCCTCGCCGGGGCCCTGGTCTGGGCCGCCGGCCCCGGCTGGGCGTTCGTCCTCGACGCGGCGACGTTCGCGCTCAGCGCGCTGCTGCTCGCGGTCGTCCGGGTCCGTCACGTCCCGATGCCCAGGCGGAGCATCGTCACCGACCTCGCACACGGCTGGCGGGAGGTCCGCAGCCACGACTGGTTCTGGGCCAGCCTGATCGGCCACGGCGTGTGGAACGGCGCCGCCGCCGTCCTGATGACCCTCGGCCCGGCGGTCGCCGTGGGTCGCCTCGGCGGCGAGGGCGTGTGGGTGCTGATGCTCCAGGCCGGCGCCGTCGGCATGCTCGCCGGCTCGCTGCTCGCCGCCCGGATCCGCCCCCGCCGGCCGGTGCTGACGGCCAACCTCGGGCTGGCCAGCTACGCCGCGCCGCTGGCCCTGCTCGCCGTCGCCGCGCCCGCCCCGCTGGTCGTCACCGCCTACGGCGTCGCGCTGACCGCCATCGGCTACCTCAACCCGGTGTGGGAGACCGTCGTGCAGGGGCAGTTCCCGCCGCACGTCCTGGCCCGGGTCACCTCGTACGACTGGCTGGTCTCCCTCGGCGCGATGCCGCTGGGTTACGCCCTCGCGCCGATGGCCGCCCGGGCCTGGGGCGAGTCCGCGCCGCTGCTCACGGCGGGCGCTCTGGTCCTCGTCGCCTGCGCCGGCACCGCCGCCGTGCCCGGCGTGCGGCGGCTGACCTCGCCGCCGGTGCCACGCGGCGACGAGGCGGGCCGCCGCGCGGCGAGCGCGGCGAGCGCCTGACCGGCCACGTCACGGACGGATCAGCCCGCGGGCCCTGGCGGCGGCGACGGCAGCGGTACGGGAATCGACGCCGAGCTTGCCGTAGACGTGCACCAGGTGCGTCTTGACCGTGGCCGGGCTGAGGTGCAGCCGCCGGCTGATCTGCTGGTTGGACAGGCCGTCGGCGACGAGCTGGAGGACCTCGGTCTCGCGACGGCTCAACGCGGTGCCCGGGGCCCGCAACCGGCCCATCAGGCGACGGGCGACGACCGGGGCGAGGGCGGAGCGGCCGGCGGCCGCGGCGCGCACCGCCGCGGCGAGTTCCTCGGGCGGGGCGTCCTTGAGCAGGTAACCGATCGCGCCGGCCTCCACGGCGGCGAGGATGTCGGCATCGTTGTCGTAGGTGGTCAGCACCAGCACGACCGGGCCGTCGGGGCGGGCGTTGATGGCGGCGGTGGCGTCGGCGCCGTGCATCCCCGCGCCGAACCGCAGGTCCATGAGCACCACGTCGACCTCGTCCCGTTCGGCCAGCGCGACGGCCCGCTCGGCGGTGGCGGCCTCGGCGACCACCTCGAAATCGGGCTCGGTGGCGAGGACGGCGCGCAGCCCGGCACGCACGACCGGGTGGTCGTCGGCCAGCAACAACCGGATCCGGCCGTTCATCCGCCCGCCGCCGTCGCCTCGCCCACGGACGCGAAGCTCACGGCCAGCCTGACGCCGCGACCGGGCGTCGACTCCACGGCCAGGGTGCCGCCGAGCTCCTCGGCCCGGGCCCGCATCGCGGCCAGCCCGAACCCCCCGTCGCCGCCCGGCCGGCTGACGGCCTCGCCCACGTCGAAGCCCGACCCGTCGTCGACCACGTCGAGGACGACACCGGAGTCGCAGTACCGCAGCGTCACGTCGGCGCGGGTCGCCCCGGCGTGGCGCACGGTGTTGGCCAACGCGGACTGGGCGATCCGCAGCAGCGCCACCTCGTGGCCGGTCGGCAGGCGCACCGCCGTCCCGTCGAGACGCAGGCGTACGGCCAGCCCGGACGCGGCGGCGGTGGCGGCGCACAGCCGTCGCAGCGCCGCCGGCAGCGAGGCGCCGTCGAGGCCGGGCGGGGCCAGGGCGCGGACGAACCGTCGGGCCTCGAGGAGGTTGTCCTGCGCCGTGCGGCGGGCCTGCTCGACGTGGCCGGCCGCCACGTCCAGGTGGTCCGGAAGGGCCCGCTGCGCGGCCCGCAGCAGCAACTGGATGCTCGACAACCCCTGGGCGAGGGTGTCGTGGATCTCGCGGGCCAGGCGTTCGCGTTCGGCGAGGACACCGGCGGCGCGCTCGGCGGCGGCCAGCTCGGCGCGGGTGGCGGTCAACTGCTCGATCAACCGCTGGCGGCGCTCGCTCTCCCGGTACAACGCCTGGTAGCCGAGCACCGTGCCCACCGCGACCGCCGCGCCGATGCCCGGACCGAGCACCGCGCCCGGCGTGATCGTCTGCTGGTGGCCGGCGACACCGGCGACCGCCACCGCGGTCGTCGCCGCCACCGCGAGGGTCCCCCAGCGGGTGGGCAGCAGGTGCAGGTGCAGCAGGAACAGCGGGAACGCGAACCACACGCCGTCCGGGGTCAGGGCCAGCAGCGCCAGCCACCCGGCCGTCAGCACCGCCAGCCACGCCACCGCGGCGCGGCGGGAGCGGCGCACCAGCGGCAGCGCCGCCCCGACGGCGTAGACGACGGCCAGCGTCACCGACGCGGCGAGCACGGCGGCCCGCTGCGGCCCCTGCCCGGTGACGGCACGTACGGCGGCGACCGCGAGGAGGACTGCGACCAGCAGGTGCACGCAGACGCGCAGCACCCGCAGCGGCCGAGCGAGCGATTCCGGGTTCACGATCTCTCCAGGCTAGGACGCCGACGGCCACCGCCATCAACCAAAAGGTTGATCCCGCCGTACGCGGTTCGACGTCCCGAACCCGATCGGCGGCGCGATGGCCACGGCCGCGATCCGGGCGACGGTTGGTGCCGGGGGGCCACCGCGGCCCTCCCCCGACCGGGAAGGCTGATGCGATCGTGTTCGTCGCCTGGAGAGATCTGCGGTTCGCCAAGGGCCGGTTCGCCCTGATGGGAACGGTCGTCACGCTCATGACGCTGCTGGTGGTCCTGCTGTCCGGGCTGACGGCCGGCCTGGGGCGGGGCAGCACCTCGGCCATCGCCGACCTGCCCGCCGACCACCTGGTGTTCTCCGCCCCGACCGGCGGGCAGAAGCTCTCGTTCACCGAGTCGACCGTCAGCCGGGAGCAGTGGCGGCGCTGGCGGGCCGTGCCCGGGGTGACCGGCGCCGCGCCGCTCGGAATCGCCACCACCAGGGTCGGCGCGGGCGACCGCGCCGCCGCGCTGTCCGTGTTCGGCGTCCCGCCCGGGTCGGGCCTGGCGCCCGACACCCTCGCCGCCGGTCGGGCCGTGTTGTCCCGGGGAGCGGCCGACGCGCTGGACGCCCGGCCCGGGCAGACCGTGTCCGTCGGCGGACGCCGGCTGACCGTCGCCGCGGTGACCGGCGACGCCTCCCACAGCCACACCCCGGTGATCTGGACCGACCTGGACGACTGGCAGTACCTGGCCCCCGGCGCCGACGCGACGGTGGTCGCGCTGACGACCACGCGCGAGGCCGACCTGGCCGCCGCCGACCGGCAGCTGGGCACCCGTACGGTCACCCGATCGGCGGCGCTGTCCGCGATCGGCTCCCACACGGCCGAGAACGGGTCGCTGCAACTCATGCGCGGGATGCTGTTCGCGATCTCCGCCCTGGTCGTCGGCGCGTTCTTCACCGTGTGGACCATCCAACGCGCGCCCGACGTCGCCGTGCTGAAGGCGCTCGGCGCCACCACCGGCCACCTGCTGCGCGACGCCCTCGGGCAGGCCCTGGTGCTGCTGCTCGCCGGCACGGCCGCCGGCACCGCGCTCGCGGTCGCGCTCGGCGCCGTGGCGGCCGGCGCGGTGCCGTTCGCGCTCACCGCCGGATCCGTGCTGGTCCCGGCCGCCGTGACGATCGCGCTCGGCGCGTCCGGCGCCGCCCTGTCCATCCGCCGCATCACCTCCGTCGACCCGCTGATCGCCCTGGGGAGCGCCCGATGAGCCTCGACCTCGCCGACGTCACGCTGACCTACCCCGACGGCGACGCCCGACTGACCGCGCTGGACCGGGTCAGCCTGCGCGTGCCGGCGGGCACCGTCACCGCCGTCATCGGTCCCTCCGGCTCCGGCAAGTCGAGCCTGCTGGCGGTGGCCGCCACGCTGATCACCCCCGATTCGGGCACGGTGGTCGTCGCCGGCACCGACACCACGGGGCTGGGCCGCCGGCGCGCGACCGCGCTGCGGCGGGAGAAGATCGGAATCGTCTTCCAACAGCCCAACCTCATCGCCTCGCTGACCGCCGCCGAACAGTTGCAGGTGATCGCCCACCTCGCCGGCGGTCCCCGCCGCGCCGGGCGCGCCCGCGCCGCCGAGCTGCTGGCGGCGGTGGGGCTCACCGCGCAGGCCGCCCGTCGCCCGCACCAGCTCTCCGGCGGGCAGCGGCAGCGGGTCAACATCGCCCGCGCCCTGATGAACGACCCGGCGGTCCTGCTGGTCGACGAGCCCACCAGCGCGCTGGACCACGAGCGTGGCGCGGCGATCGTCGAGCTGGTCACCGACCTCACCCGGCAGCGCGGCACCGCCACCGTCCTGGTCACCCACGACCGGGAGCACCTGCACCGCGTCGACGCGGTCGCCGAGATGGTCGACGGCCGGCTGCGCCTGCCGGCCCCGGCCCCGGCCTGAACACGCGTAGGCGGCCGCGCGACGTCGCGGCCGTGGGCGGCCACGCGTCGCGCCGGAGGGCCGGCGCTGCGCGGCGCCGCCCGGTGCGGCAGAGTGACACCGTTGGCGGCAGGCGAGGAAGGGCGGTGCGCGTGGAGGGTCCGACGGGGGTGGTGTTCCCGAAGACCGACGCGGGACGCAGCACGTCCGCGCTCGGGCGGGCGGTCGTCGCCGACGCCCTGCGTGCCGTCGACCCGGTCGGCGCGCGCTCGGCCGAACACGAGACGAACTGGCGCCACGGTTACCTCGGGCACTTCCGACGGCTCGTCGAGGCGGGGCTGCTCTCGCGCGAGGCCGCGGTGACGATCGCCCGCGACGGGCTCGCCTCGCTGCACCGCCGGATGGTCGTGGTCCGCGCCGACGGCACCGAGACCGGCCTCGGCGACGTGTTCGCCACGCCCACCGGGGCCGCGCCGCTCTCGACGGCGACGGTCAGCGGCACCGGCGAGGTCGACCGGGAGCTGTCCCTGCCGTACCGGGGCCGGCGCCTGCGCGGCGACGACCTGCGCCGCCGGCTCGACGCATGGGTGAGCGCCGGCGTCGTCGAGCCGTCCTGCGCCGACGCCGTACGCGCCGTCATGGCCAACCCGGACTGGCTCGACCTGCGCGACCAGCGCGTCGTGGTGCTCGGCGCGGGCGCGGAGATGGGCCCGCTGCCGTCGGTGCTGCGCTGGGGCGGCGACGTCGTCGCGGTCGACCTGCCACGCCCGGAGATCTGGCGGCGCCTGCTGCACACGACGCGCCGCTCCGGCGGCCGGCTCCACCTGCCCGTCCCCGCCGGCACCGCCCCCGACGACGGGGCGTTGGCCGCCCGCGCGGGCGCCGACCTGCTGCACAACCTTACGCAGGTGGCCGACTGGCTGCTCGGCGTCGACGGCCGGCTCGTGCTGGGCAACTACGTCTACGCCGACGGCGCGACCAACGTCCGGGTCGCCACGGCGGTCGACGCGCTCACGCTGCGGTTGCAGGACCACCGCGACGACGTGGCGCTCGCCTTCCTGGCCACCCCCACCGACGTCTTCGCCGTGCCCGGCGACGCGGTGCGCCACGCCGAACGCGGCTACGCGGCGCGCGGCGTCGTCCGCCGGTCGCTGCGGGTCGCCTCCGGCGGCAGGCTCCTGCACCGCAACTACCCACCGGGCGTCGACCCGGGCGTCAACGACAGCCTCGTCCCCCAGCAGGGCCCCAACTACGCACTGGCGAAACGCCTACAACGGTGGCGGGCGACGGTGGCCCGGGACGCGGGGGCGACCGTGTCGTTCACCGTCGCCCCGCCCACCCGGACCCGCTCGGTGCTGCGCAACCGGGCGCTGGCCGCCGCGTACGCCGGTGCGCACCGCTTCGGCATCGAGGTGTTCGACCCGGCGACCAGCAACACGCTGATGGCCGCGCTCCTGGTGCACGACCTGCGCACGGGCGGCCCGGCACTGCCGCACCCGTGGCAGGACGAGGCGTACGCGGCGGCGCACGGCGGGCTGTGGCGGGTGCCGTACGCCCCGCGCAGCGCCCTGGGCCTCGCCGTCCTGCTCGGGCTCGGCGGCGCGCGGGCCTGACCCACGCCCCGGGCCGCCCTTCAGCCAGCGCTCCCGGTCTCCTCGTCGGCGACCGCTCAGCTCAGCTGGAGGCGGTCGGCCAGGCCGGCCCGGGTGAAGGCGTCGACCACGTCGTCGCGCCCCTCGGTGAAGTGGGCCCAGCTGTCCACGTGCACGGGGACGACCCGGCGCGCGCCCAGGATCCGGGCGGCCTCGGCGGCCTGTGCGCTGTCGAGGGTGAGCAGCGCGCCGTCGAACATGGGCGTACGGACGGCCCCGGCGAACAGCACGGCGGTGTCGACCGGTCCGAAGCGGTCGGCGATCTGCCGGACCAGTTCCAGCGAGGCGTTGTCGCCGCTGACGTAGACGGTGGGCAGGTCGGCGGCGGTCAGGACGAACCCGACGACCTCGCCGGTGAGCGGCTCGCAGCCCTGCGGACCGTGTCGTGCGGGCACTCCCGTCACGGTCACGGTGCCGCCGCCGGGGCGGTCCACCTCGACGGACTCCCAGGGCGTCAGGCCCCGGGCGGTGCCGCCGAGGCGACCCGCCCCGCTGACAGTCGTGACGGTGAGGGGGACGTCGGCCAGCAGGGCGCGACCGGCGTGGTCGAGGTTGTCGGGGTGCTCGTCGTGGGAGAGCAGCACCACGTCGACGGGGCCGAGCCCGGCCGCGGTGGCGGAGGCGGGGGCCGTCTTGGTGAGGACCATGCCGGGACCCAGGGGGTAGTCGCCGGGCGCGTCGAAGGTCGGGTCGGTCAGGAACCTGAGCCCGCCGTACTCGATGAGGGCGGTCGGGCCGCCGAAGACGCGGACGGGGACGGTCGTCGTACTGGTATCGGTCATCGCGGTTTCCTCACGGCCAGGGGCTTGTTTTTCCGTGAGGAACCGTAATCGACTCTCACGGATAAATGCAAGCTGTACCATGAGAGGTGTGACGGAGTCCGCGACCACCGAGGCCACCGGCCCCGCCCCGCCGCCGCTGGTGCCGGCGCCGGGAGCCGAGCAGCACGTCGCGCTGGACTTCGCCAACAGCGCCCTGACCCTGCCCGGCGGCCAGTCCCTCGACCTCCTCGCCACCCCCGAGGCCGCCGCTCGATGGCTGGCCGAGCGCCACCTCGCCCCGCCCGGGACCGACCTGCGGGAGGTGTGCGCGCGGCGGCTGCGCGCGCTGCGCGAGCAGGTCCGAGCCCTGATCGCCTCCCGCATCGACGGGCGAGCCGCCCCGTCCCCCGCGCTGGGCGCGCTCAACGACGCGCTGACCACCGCTCCCGCCGCCAGCCTGCTGCGCTGGGACCAGACCCGCGGCCTGCACCGCGTCCCCGCACACCCCGTCACGCAGCTCGTCGACCACGCCATGGCGGTCCTGGCCGCCGACGCCGCCGACCTGCTCACCGGCCCCCACGCCGAACGCCTCGCCGCCTGCGGCTCCGCGCCCTGCACCCGCTACCTGCTGCGCACCCACGCCCGCCGGCACTGGTGCTCGATCCGCTGCGGCGATCGCGCCCGCGCGGCCCGCGCCTACGCCCGGCGCACCCGCACCCAGACGCCCTGACCCCGGCGGCCCTCCGGTAGGCCCCCGCCGAGAAATGGAAAGGCGACCCCGCGCGACGTCGCCTAGCCTCGCGAGGAAGACCAGCAGACCCGACACGAAGAGGAGAACGAGCATGAGGACGTCCGGCGGCTCCCCCGGGTTCCTGTCCGTCTCCACCGCCGGAAAGGCACTTCGTGCTGCGTCTGTTCGAAAACCCTGTTGACCCCTTCCCGACCGGCGACGACCGCACCCCCGCCGCCGGCGTCCGGCGGTTCCTCCTGGAGGAACTCCGGCCGCTGCGCCCCGTCGCGGCGGCGGCCGTCGCCACCACGATCCTGTGCGCCGCGATCGAGGTGTGGCTCATCGGATACGCCGCACGCCTGGTCGACACGCTCGCCTCCGCAAGCCCGGTCCGGCTCTGGGCCGACCACGGCGCGGAACTGCTCACCGTCGCCGTGTTCGTGCTGGTGTTCAGGCCGCTGATCCACCTGGTCGGTGAGGCGCTGGACGACATCGCGTTCCGGGCCAACGCCCGGCCGCTCGCCCGCTGGCGGGCACACCGGTACGTGTCGCGGCAGTCCGTCGGCTGGTTCCGCGACGACCTCGCCGGGCGCCTGGCCACCCAGGTCCGCGACGGTGGCGACGCCGCCAGCACCGCCGCGTACGCGGTCGTCCACACGCTGGTCTTCGTGACCGCCTACATCGCCGGCTCGGTGTGGCTGATGTCCACGATCGACGTGCGGCTGCTGCTCCCGCTGGGCGCCTGGATCCTGGCGTACGCGATGCTCATGCGGTGGGTGGTGCCGCGCTACCGGCGCGCGGCGGAGCGCCTGCAGGACGCGGAGTCCGCGCTGACCGGGCTGCTCGTCGACGCGTACGGCAACGTCGACACGCTCGCGTTGCTCGGCGGCCGGGACGCCCGCACCGCGCACGACCGCCGGGTGTTCGCGCTGTCGAGGCGCGCACACCTGGACCTGCAGCGGGTCGAGGTGACCATCAACGGCACCATGATGGCGCTCAGCAGCGCGCTGCTCGTCGGACTCGTCGGCTACGGGATCGCGCTCTGGCGTACCGGGGCCGCGCCCCTGGGTCTGGTCGCGGCCGCGCTCGCGCTCAGCTTCCGGATCACCGCGATGGCGGAATGGCTGCTGGACGCCGTGTCGTCGCTGTTCGGATCCGTCGGCGTGCTCCGGCGGGCCCTGCGGACCGTCGCGCAACCGCTCGCGGTAGCGGACAAGCCCGGGGCGGCTGAGCTGCGGGTACGGGGTGGGGCCATCAGCTTCTCGCAGGTCAGCCACCACTACGGCCGGGGCGGCGGCGGGCTCGACCGGCTGAGCCTCGACGTCGCCGCCGGTGAGCGCGTCGGGATCGTCGGCCGATCCGGTGCGGGCAAGTCCACGCTGGTCGGCCTGCTGCTGCGGTTCCACGACGCGGAGTCCGGCACGATCACGATCGACGGCATCGACATCACGGAGGTGACCCAGGAGAGCCTGCGCGGCCAGATCGCCGTGGTCGCCCAGGAGGGCACGCTGCTGCACCGCTCGGTCCGGGAGAACATCGCCGGCCCCGGCGACGCCGACGACACCCGGATCGAGGCAGCGGTACGCCGGGCCTCCGCCGACCGGTTCGTCGCCGCGCTGAGGGACGCCGACGGCCGGACCGGACTGGACGCCCACGTCGGCGAACGCGGCGTACGCCTCTCCGGCGGCCAGCGGCAGCGGATCGCGCTGGCCCGGGCGTTCCACCGGGACGCGCCGATCCTGGTCCTGGACGAGGCCACCTCCGCGCTCGACTCCGAGGCGGAGGCGGCCATCCACGACACGCTCAGCGAGGTGATGACCGGCCGTACCGTGATCGCGATCGCCCACCGGCTCTCCACCATCGCCCACCTGGACCGGATCGTGGTCCTCGACGCCGGCCGCATCGCCGAACAGGGCACCCACGCCGAGTTGCTGGAACGCGGCGGGCTCTACGCGGAGCTGTGGTCGCGGCAGTCCGGCGGATTCCTCGGCACGGCCACGGACCAGGACGTCGCGCAGGCGCGCGTCCCGGCTCCTGCCGCTGCGGGCCCGGAAGACGCTGACCGCGGCTGACAACCCGGCCGTCGGCCCTCATTCATCCTCATGGTCCAGGATGGATCTCCACGGGCCGGATGAACTCGTCACCGGCGGCCGGGACCCACCGCCCTACGGCAGGTTTCCGGCGTATTCCGGTCGGCCCCCACCTCGATCGCCCTCGGTGCCGGATCACGCTTCCGTCGCGGGTCTCGATTCCAGCACGAGCGGTGCGTCCTCCCGTGCGAGGAGGTAGCGGGCGGCCGCCATGAGCGCCTCGGGCGAGTCCTGAAACGCGCCGAGGCCGATGTTGCACTCACCGCAGAGCAGACCGCGTACTTGCCGGGAGTTGTGGCAATGGTCGACGACGAGGCGAAACGGCTCAGAGTTTGATGTCCCGTCAAGTCGTGGTCGGCCTCTGGACCTGACCTTCAATTCGCTCTCATGCTTACCGCAGATCGCGCACCGGTAGTCCTGAGCCACACGCCGCGCGTCGTAGTCCTGCGGCCTGATCCGATAGAAGGACCAGAGGTTGTCGGCTCGGATCTTGTCCGGATTGGCCCTGCGGTTCTTGTGGACGTTGGCGCGGGCGTACTCGCGGCACGAGGCGCACGAGACCAACTCGCGGCCGGCCTTCATGAAGCTCTCCAACGGTCGGGTCTTCTCGCATCGACGGCACACTTTGGACACGCAACAACAATACTCCATATTGTCGTTACACAAGAACAGTCATTATGGTGTGTGGGCGATTCGCCCGGTTCGTCCGTACTGATTTTCGTATTTCTATTACCGGTAATCCGTTAATTGCCGACGACCTCGCCCTCGACCGCGCCCGGCATGACGTCACGAGAGTCGATCTCAGCGGTGTGGAGCTGAGCAGGGTGTCGCTTACCGGCCTCCGCTGGTCGATGGCAAGTGGGTGGCCATCAGACGAGTGGCAAGCTCAGGCTCTGCTGGACTTGCGGGACCTCGGCGACGGAACGTACGAGATACAGGACGGCACCACGAACATGACGACCACCCAGACCCGTACCGCCACCGCCCCGGTCACCATCGCCGTCCGCCTCCAGGTCAGCGACACCGACGCCGCCGACCAGCCCTGCGTCAGCGAGGTGATCGTCACCGGCTGGCCCGTCGCCCCGGGCCTGGCCGTGCATGTCACCGTCGACGACGGTCAGCGCCTCGACGGCCGCTAAGGCCTCGTGCACCTGCCCAGCGGTCTGGCCGTGGCGCAGCGACTGTGCGCCCGCCACGTCGACGAGGCCGCCGCCGCGGCGATCGCCACCGGCATCGACTGGACCGACGACGCCGCGCAGATCCTCGCCGACACCCGCGTCATCCCGCTGCGCCCGAGCGACGCCCCGTGGGCCTGGTGCGGCTACGACGACTCCTGCCGCCGCGAGGCGTACCCGCGCCCCGACTCCGTTCTGCACGGCCCCACCAGCCGAGAACGCCGCGCGGGCGGCCCCACCGCCTACCAAGCCCGGGGCCGCCCGCCACCCCACCCAGTTCACAACGAACCAGAGGAGCACCCACATCGCGCCTGATCCCGGAGAGCCGACCTACCTCGGCGTCGCGTACGCCAGCACCCACGAGCCGCGCAGCCAGTACGGCCCGCGACGACATCGGCCACTGAGGGCCGGCGGAGCGCATTCAGGGTCGGCAGATTGGGGCGGCGGCGCCGGAGGGCCCTCGACCCCACGTACGCGGCGGCCCGACCCGCGGTCCCCGCAGGGGCCGACAGGCCGGGCCGCGGGGGGGGGGGGG
>NZ_JBPQTK010000080.1:0-27158 GCF_051386315.1 Micromonospora sp. URMC 107 | reverse complement strand
GAACTCTCCACGCCGGGATCTTGGTACGAAAGGGCCCTTGGCGGGGCGGTTTCGTACCAAGACCCCGGGGTGGAGAGTTCGCCGGGGTGTCAGCGGTAGATCGTGCTGAGGTAGGCCGGGCCGTAGTGGCGTTCCAGGTCGGCCAGGCTCTCGGCCGGGTTCTCGACCTCCTTGATCAGCCGGGCCCGGGTCGGCAGGGCGTCGGGCTGCCAGCTCTCCGGCTGCCACAGCTGGGAGCGCAGGAACGCCTTGGCGCAGTGGTAGAAGATCTGCTCGATCTCCACCACCACGGCGAGGACCGGGCGGTGCCCCTTGACCACCATGTCGTCGAACCACGGGGCGTCGCGGACCAGCCGGGCCCGGCCGTTGATCCGCAGCGTGTCGGTGCGGCCGGGAATCAGGAAGATCAACCCGACGTGCGGGTTGTCCAGGATGTTGCGGTAGCCGTCGGCGCGCTTGTTGCCCGGCCGCTCCGGGATGGCGATGGTCCGGTCGTCCAGCACCATCGCGAAGCCGGGCGGGTCGCCCTTCGGCGAGACGTCGCAGCTGCCGTCCGCGCCCGCCGTCGCCACCAGGCAGAACGGCGACGCGGCCAGCCAGTCCCGGTCCCGGGCGTGCAGGACGGGCCGCTCCTTGGTGAGCGCCCGCGGCATTGGCGCCCCCAGCAGCTCGCGCAGTTCCTCGTGCGAGGTGATCTCCACCGTCACGTGATCCTTCCCCGTGCGTTGACCCCGGTGGCGGCGTGGCCGCCGCTCACCAGCCTAGGAGAGCGCGACCAGCGCGAGGTTTGTCCCTTCGGGGCGGGGGTACCGCCTCACCCGACCCGCCCGGAGAGACCGAGCAGTGGAGGCCCGATGGA
Organism: Micromonospora sp. URMC 107; assembly: GCF_051386315.1. NCBI lineage: Bacteria > Bacillati > Actinomycetota > Actinomycetes > Micromonosporales > Micromonosporaceae > Micromonospora > Micromonospora sp. URMC 107. Next base: position 26,299 of record NZ_JBPQTK010000080.1, on the reverse strand, counting down.
GAGCCGACTCAAGGTACTGGGCCATCCCGTCCATCCGATGCTGGTCATGTTCCCCGTCGGCCTGCTGGTCACCGCGGTCCTGTTCGACCTGGTGGACACCGTCGGCGGGCCGGACTTCCTCGGCGAGGTCGCGTACTGGAACATCACCGTCGGCCTGGTCGGCGGCCTGTTGGCCGCGGCGGCCGGAACGTTCGACCTGCTGGCCATCCCGTCCGCGACCCGCGCGAAGCGGGTGGCGCTGACCCACGCCGCCGCCAACGTGGCGGTGATCCTGCTCTTCGCCGCGATCTGGGTGGTCCGGCTCAACGCCGACTCCCGGGCGGCCGGCGGCGCGTTGATCGCCATCGAGGTGGTCGCGCTGGCCATCCTCGGCATCAGCGCCTGGCTGGGCGGGGAACTGGTCGACCGGCTCGGCGTCGGCGTGGACCGGGAGGCCGGGCTGGACGCGCCCAGCTCACTGCGCCCCCCGGCGGCCACCCAGCGGATCGGAGGGCCGGCATGAGCGAGCGCAGCGAGCGAGTCATCAGGCTCAGTGCGGTGGTGCCTCATGGCGGCGCGGAGCGTAGCGGAGGGCCGGCATGAGCGAGCGCAGCGAGCGAGTCATCAGCGGAGGGGCGGCATGAGCGAGCAGAGCGGCGGTTCCGGCCGGGGTTGGCGCGGTCGGCAGCAGGGCTGGGACCCGATGGGCGAACTCCAGTCCCTGCGTTCGGAGCTGCGCCGGCTGGTTGGCGGTCGCACCGGGCCGCCGGACGTCGAGCTGGCCGAGACCGCCGACGGCTGGGAGGTCGTGGTGCGGCTGCCCGGGGTGGCGCCGGAGGAGGTGGCGGTCGAACTGGACGACCGCGAGCTCTGCGTACGGGCCCGGTCCGAGGCCGAGGTCAACGCCGATCACGGCATCCCTGGCGGCTTCGAGACCCGGGGCTTCGAGTACCGCGTCGACCTGCCGTCCCGGGTGGACCCCGACACCATCGACGCGGTCATGGACCACGGCCTGCTGCGGGTGCGGCTGCCCCGGGCCGCCCGGCCCGCGCCGCGCACCATCACCGTCGGCCGCACCGGCCCTCGTTCCGCCGGCCCCGACGGGGGTACGCCGGGCGTCGTCGACCCGGCCGCGGACCGGGAGATGCACCGCCCGGACATCGCCGTCGACGAGATCGACCGGCCGTAACGAGCCGAATGGTCACCGCGAACCTGCTCGGCCCGGCCACCGGGCGCGTGCCGGACGTCGAGCGGATCGCCGTGCTGCGCGCCAACGCGCTCGGCGACTTCATCTTCGTCCTGCCGGCGCTGCACGCGTTGCGGGCCGCGTACCCGGAGGCGGAGATCGTGCTGCTCGGCGCGCCGTGGCACGCGAAGCTCTGGCGCGACCGGCCCGGGCCGGTGGACCGCGTGCTGGTGGTGCCGCCCGCGCCGGGGATCCGCGGTGCCGATCCGGGCGAGCCGGAGTGGGCGCTGGACGACTTCCTCACCGCGGCCCGCCGGGAACGCTTCGACCTGGCGTTGCAACTGCACGGCGGCGGCGCCAACTCCAACCCGTTCGTCGCCGCCCTCGGCGCGCGGGTCACCGCCGGGCTGCGCGCCGAGGACGCGCCGCCACTGGACCGCTGGATCCGGTACGTCTACTACCAGCACGAGGTGATCCGCTACCTGGAGGTGGCGGGGCTGGTCGGCGCGGGCGCCACCACGATCGTCCCCGCGTTGGCCGTGACCGACGCCGACCGGGCCGAGGCGGCCGAGGTGCTCGGCCCGGCGGAGCGGCCGAGGGTGGCGCTGCACCCCGGCGCCACGGACACCCGCCGGCGGTGGCCCGCCGAACGCTTCGCCGAGGTGGCCCGCGAGCTGGTCGGCGACGGGTACGAGGTGCTGGTCACGGGCACCCCCGCCGAGCAGGAGGTGGTGGACCGGGTGGTCGCGGCGGCCGGGGTGCCCGTCCGGCCGCAGGTGGGCACGCTCAGCCTCGGCGGGTTGGCCGGCTGCTACGCCGGCTGCGAGCTGGTGGTCTCCAACGACACCGGGCCGCTGCACCTGGCCGCCGCCGTGGGCACCGCGACCGTCGGCATCTACTGGGTCGGCAACCTGATCACGGTGGCGAACCTGCTGCGCGGCCGGCACCGGCCGATCAGCTCGTGGACGGTGCTCTGCCCGGTCTGCGGGGTCGACTGCACCCCGGGCATCTATCCGCACCGCCCCGGCGACGGCGAGTGCCCCCACCGGGACTCGTTCGTCACCGACGTGCCGGTGGTCGAGGTCGTGGAGGCGGCCCGCGAGCTGCTCCGCCCGGAGCCCGGCGCCCCCTGAGCGCCCCTGCGCGGTGCCGCCCGACATCGCAACCGGCGGTGTCCCCGCGCGGTCGGACGTCCGCGCCGGCCTCAGGCCGGCTGGGCCGTCTCCTCCTCGGCGAGCACGACCTCCCACGCCTCCACGTCCCGGTCGGTGACGGTGGTCGGCGACTCCAGGTGGTACGCGCCGCTGGGCAGGACGCCGGCGCCGCCGAAGCGCGCCAGCACGGCGAGCTGGGCGGCGACGTCCTCGCCCTGGTGCTTCTCGTCCACCCGCCGCCAGAAGTCGAACCCGCCGGAGTCGACCAGCTTCGCCCGGTCGTAGAGCACGCAGCCGCCGATCCAGGAGACCTTGTACGCCCGCCAGGCACCCGGCGGCAGGTCCAGCTTCCGCGTCACGTGCAGCAGGTTCGCCGCCGAGTGGATCGACGCCCGGTCCCACTGCGGGGTGCCCGGCCGGATCCGTTCCGGGGCGGGCCGACCCGTCCACTCCTCGTAGTGCCGGTGCGTCTCCGGCCGGACGTCGTCGGCGTACGACAGCCCGTGCACCGCGTTGCCGACGAAGCCGCACGCCAGCTCCTCGATGGCGGTGACCAGCCGGCGCAGCGTGCCCGGCTCCAGCCAGACGTCGTCGTCGAGGCAGAGCACGTACCGGGCGGCGGACGCGGCCAGCAGGTACGCCCGGTGCTCGGCCAGCCCGCGCCGGGGCAGCCGACGGGTCAGCAGCACCGGGTGCCCCCGGTGGCGCAGCGCCCGGACCATGGTGGCCGCCGCCGGGTGCCGGTACGCGGCGTCGCCGTCGGACTGGTCGCTGACCACCACCCCGAAGCCGGGCACGCCCTCCTGGCCGGCCAGCCCGGAGAGGGTCACCGCCAGCTCGGCGGGGCGGTTGCGGGTCGGGATCAGCACGTCGAGCAGCCGATCCGCGCGGAACCCTCCGGCCGTGCCCAGGTCGAGCGGGCGGTTCACGACGGCTTGCTCGTCAGGGAGGGGTCCTCCTGGGGCTCCTGCCCGTGCGCCCGGATCCGGTCGATGATCGCCGAGGTGGACCGGTCGGGGACGTACCCGAGGGTGCGGACCTGCCCGCCCAGCCGGCGCACCAGCGGCGCCTCCGGCACCATCTCCGGCGGGTAGTCGCCGCCCTTGACGTACACGTCGGGGCGGACGGTCTCGATCAGCCCCGCCGGGGAGTCCTCCTCGAAGACCACCACGTGGTCGACGCAGGCCAGCGCGGCGAGCAGGGCGACCCGGTCCTCGACCGGGTTCACGGGCCGGTCGGGGCCCTTCAGCCGGCGTACGCTGCCGTCGGAGTTGACCGCCACCACCAGCAGGTCACCGAGGGCGCGGGCCTGCTCCAGGTAGCGCACGTGGCCCCGGTGCAGCACGTCGAAGCAGCCGTTGGTGAAGACGATCGCGCGGCCCGCCCGGCGGTGCTCCGCGACGATCGCGGCCAGCTCGCCGGTGTCGACCAGCGCCCGGTGGCCCGCCCCGTCGACCGGTGCGTCCAGCGCGACGAGCAGGTCCTCCCGGCGGCACACGCAGGTGCCGGTGTCCGAGACGGTGATGGTCGCGGCCAGCTGGGCCAGCTGGGCGGCGGTCGGCAGCGGCGCGTCGGCGGCCAGCGCCAGCGTCATCGCCGCCAGGTACGCGTCACCCGCGCCGACCGCGTGGCTGGCCGGCACCGGGGTGCTGTGGCTGCGCCGGGGCTCGCCGTCCGCCCCGCCGACCACCGCGCCGTCGGTGTCCAGGGTCACCGCCACCACGTCCGCGCCGGTGTGCGCGCGCAGCTCGGCGAGGCGGGACTCGGCCAGCACGGCCCGGTCGACGCCCTCGCCGGCCGTGGCGTTCACGGTGACGCCGGTGCCGGTCACGGTGAGCCCGTCCCCGGTCATCGCCACCCGACCCTCGCCGGCCGTCGGCTCGCCGGTCGCCCCGAGCCCGGCGAGGCCCGCCGCGCCGCCGGCCGCGCCGCCCCCGCTGCCGCCGGTCGAGCCGGCCGCGCCGCTGGTCGAGCCGGTCGGGCCCGTCGCGCCGCCGGTCGGGTTCGTCGCGGTGGAGCGGTGGGCGTCCTGGTGCGGCCCGCCGCCCGGGGAGACGCCCACCGTGAGTTCGGAGGGGCCGTCGGCCGGGTCGCCGGCCGGGTGGTCCAGGTGCAGCCCGGCGCCCGGTGCCGGCCGGGCGCCGGCGGCCCGGGCGAGCAGCCGGGTCGCCTCGGCGAAGCTGGGGGTCACCACGGTCGGGGCCAGGCCGCGCCAGTCGGCCAGGTCGTGGGCGTCCAGCGCGACCGTCGCGTACCGCTCCCGGTGGGTCACCAGCCAGGCGCGGACCGCAGCGGGCAGCGCGCCCAGGCCGTAGTCGCAGACCACCAGGGTGGGCGGCTCGCCGCCGGCGGCGCGCAGCTCCTCGGTGGCGCAGTCCAGCGCGACGAGCAACCGGGTCACCCCGTCGTCGTCGAGCGCGTCGTCGGCGTCACCGGAGTCCTCCCGGAGCAGGATCTGGTTCCCCGCCAGCATGCGTCGCTTCACCGGCGTCGGCCGGCCGGGCTGGTTGACCGTACGGTCCCAGACGCCGGCCCGGTCCAGACAGTCGTGCAGTTCGTCGCCGGCGACGTCCGCGCCGACCGGTGCCACCAGCACCGCCCGGCCCCCGAGCGCGGCGACGTTGACGGCGGTGTTCGCCGCCCCGCCGGCCGCGGAGATCCGCCGGCGCAGGGTGAGGACCGGGGCGGGCGCCTCCCGGCAGAGCCGGTCGGACTCGGCGAACCGCCACTCGTCGAGCATGGCGTCGCCGACGACCAGGACGGGACGCCCCAGCCAGCCCTCCACCACCGCTGCGAGCCGGCGCTGTTCCGCTGCTCCTCCTGCCATGCCGTCCCGGGTCCCCCGGGCCATCCGGGCCAAACCTGGTGCCACCGGGAAGGGGTTTCGGGCACCGGGCCCCGGGAAGGGACGGACGGAACCCCGGAGAGGAGAGACACCGAGATGGCAGCGACGACACTTCAGGGCAAGCGGATCGCGTTCCTGGCCGCCGACGGCGTCGAGGAGGTCGAGTACGTCCAGCCCCGCGAGGCGGTGGAGAAGGCCGGCGCCGAGGTGGCGCTGGTCTCGCTCAAGCCCGGCACCATCCAGTCCTTCAACCACCTGGACCAGTCCAAGGCGTACGACGTGGACGTGACCGTGGCCGACGCGGACGCCGGCGGCTACGACGCGCTGGTGCTGCCCGGCGGGGTGGCGAACCCGGACTTCCTGCGGACCGACGCGGACGCGGTGCGCTTCGTCAAGGCGTTCTTCGACGCCGGCAAGCCGGTCGGGGTGATCTGTCACGGGCCCTGGACGCTGATCGAGGCGGACGTGGTGCGGGGCCGCCGGATGACCTCCTGGCCCAGCCTGCGCACCGACCTGACCAACGCCGGCGCGAACTGGGTCGACGAGCAGGTCGTCGCGGACGGCGGTCTGGTCAGCAGCCGTAAGCCGGACGACCTGCCGGCCTTCTGTGCCAGGATCGTCGAAGAGTTCGCCGAAGGCCCGCATTCCTCCCGCTGACCGGTCGTTGGTCGTGAGGTCGGTGCCCGGAGCGCCACCGACCTCGCGACCGACGACGAGGTGCACGCCCGTCCGCACGCATGTTCCGGGTGGGCGGGGAAAGGATGCGGGATGACCACGGAAGCCCCGGCGCTCGGCGGGCGGCAGATCCGGTTGCTGATGTTCGGCCTGATGACCGGCATGCTGCTGGCCGCGCTCGACCAGACCATCGTCGGCACCGCGCTGCCGACCATCGTCGGCGAGCTGGGCGGGATCAACCACTACTCGTGGGTGGTGACCGCGTACCTGCTCGCCTCCACGGCCTCGACGCCGCTCTACGGCAAGATGGCCGACCTGTACGGGCGACGCCCCGTCTTCCTCTTCTCCATCGGCACGTTCCTGCTCGGCTCGCTGCTGGCCGGCCTGTCGCAGGACATGACCCAGCTCATCGTCACCCGGGGCGTCCAGGGCCTCGGCGCCGGCGGCCTGATGACGCTCGCGTTCACCATCATCTCGGACGTGGTGTCGCCCCGGGAGCGCGGCCGCTACCAGGGGTTGTTCGGGGCGGTCTTCGGCGTCTCCTCGGTGGCCGGGCCGCTGGTCGGCGGCTACTTCGCCGAGACCGACTGGCGGTGGATCTTCTACATCAACGTGCCGCTGGGGATCCTGGCGATCGTCGTGTGCTCCCGGGTGCTGCGGCTGATCCCGTTCACCCGGCGCGACCACTCGATCGACTGGCTCGGCGCGGCGCTGCTGGTCGCCGGGGTGAGCTGCCTGCTGCTCGCGCTGAGCTGGGGCGGCAACGAGTACGCCTGGGGCTCCGGGATGATCGTCGGCCTCTTCGTCGCGGGCGCGGTGCTCGGCGTGCTCTTCGTGCTCCAGGAGGCCCGGGTGGCCGAGCCGATCCTGCCGCTGCGGCTGTTCCGCAGCGCCACGTTCGCGCTGGCCAACTCGGCCGGCTTCGTGCTCGGCCTGGTGATGTTCGGCTCGATCATCTTCATCCCGCTCTACCTCCAGATCGTCCGGGGCGCCTCGCCGACCCGCAGCGGCCTGCTGATGCTGCCGATGATGGCCGGCATCATCGTCACCTCGGTGCTGACCGGCCGGGCGATGAGCCGGATCGGGCGGTACAAGTGGTTCCCGGTGGCCGGCGCCGTGGTGCTGCTGGCCGGCATGCTGCTGTTCACCCGACTGGAGGTGGACACCTCGCTCTGGGTGGCCTTCGGCTTCATGGTCGTGATCGGCATCGGGCTGGGGCTCTGCATGCAGTCGCTGATCCTGGCCGTGCAGAACTCCGTGTCGATGCGGGACCTGGGCGCCGGCACCTCGTCGGCGACGTTCTTCCGGTCGCTGGGCGGCTCGTTCGGCGTCGCCATCCTCGGCGCGGTGCTGTCGTCGCGGCTCGCCTCGGAACTCGCCGACCGGCTGCCGGGCGCGATCGCCGTACTGCCGCCGGAGCAGCAGGCCGCGGTGGCGGCGAGCGGCGGGGCGGACGTCTCGGTCAACGACCCGGCGACCATCCTGGCGCTCCCCGCCCCGGTGCGCGCGGCCGTCCAGGCGGCGTTCGTCGAGTCGCTGCACCTGGTCTTCCTGACCACCGGCCTGATCGCGATCGTGGCGGTGCTGGTCACCCTGGCGCTGCCGAACGAGAAGCTGCGCGGCGCGGGCCCGGGCGGCGCCAAGGGCGGCACGGACGGCCTCGGCGGCGAGGGCCCGGCGCCGGGCGGCAAGCCGCTGGACAGGGAGTCGAAGCAGGAGGCCGCCGCCGAGATGGAGGCGAAGAGCCAGACGATGCTCTGACCGGGCCGGCCCCACCCGGGAGCCGCCCTACTCAGGATCGGCCGCTCCGGATCGGCGCGGGCCGGCCCTGACATCAGGATCGGCACGGGCCGGCCCTTCACGGTCAGGATCGGCCGCGGGCCGGCCCTCACTTCAGGATCAGCCGGTTGGTCTGCTCGAAGACGTCCAGGTCGGCGAGGGTCTCGGCGACGCTCGTGGAGAGCGGGGCCGGCAGCTGCGCGCGGTGGAAGAAGCCCGCGTCGGTCGTCTCGTCGGTGATCCGGGCCAGCTCGCCGTCCCACTCGTCGACGCGGAACGCGGTCGTGAAGATCTGGTACGTGTGGCCGTACATGTTGGTGTGGGTGCGGTCCGGGCCCGTGTAGAGGGCGAACGCGCTGACCCGCAGCGCGCGCAGCCCGGTCTCCTCGCGTACCTCCCGGACGGCGCAGTCGGCGATCGACTCGCCCAGCTCCATCGCGCCGGCGGGCATGGCCCACTGCCCGTTGTCCGAGCGCTGGATCAGCAGGAGGCGTCCCGCGTTGTCGCGGACCACGGCGCGGGCGCCGACGAACATCAGCGTCCGGTCACCGGCGAGTGCGCGCAGCTGTCCCACGTACGAATCGGCCCAGGAGATGCTCACCCGGACAATTTACGGGGCCGGTCCGGGCCCGACCGGCTTTCCAGGGTTCCCAACCTGTGACCGGCGACACTACTTTGTTACCCATGCGTAGCACGATGATGGACGCCCCGCTCCAGGTCTCCCGGATCCTCCAGCACGGCGCCACGGTGCACGGCGCGGCGGAGGTGGTCACCTGGACGGGCGGCGAGCCGCGCCGGATGTCGTACGCCGAGGTCGGGCGGACGGCGGCCCGACTGGCCCACGCGCTGCGCGACGAGTGCGGTGTCACCGGCGACGAGCGGGTCGCCACCTTCATGTGGAACAACGCCGAGCACCTGGTGGCGTACTTCGCGGTGCCCAGCATGGGCGCGGTGCTGCACACCCTCAACATCCGGCTCTTCCCGGACCAGGTCGCCTACATCGCCAACCACGCCGAGGACCGGGTGGTGCTGGTCGACTCGACGCTCATCCCGCTGCTGGCCCGGGTGATCGGCGAGATGACCACGGTGCGGCACGTGGTGGTGGTCGGCGGCGGGGACCCGGCCCCGCTCACGGCGGCGGCCGGCGACCGGATCTCCGTACACCACTGGGACGCGCTGCTGGCCGACCGTCCGGACGCCTTCGACTGGCCCGAGGTGGACGAACGCGACGCCGCCGCGCTCTGCTACACCTCGGGCACCACCGGCAACCCGAAGGGCGTGGCCTACTCGCACCGCTCGATCTACCTGCACTCCCTGCAGGTCTGCATGCCGGAGGGCTTCGGCCTCGGGCCGACCGACCGCGAGCTGGTCATCGTGCCGATGTTCCACGCGATGTCCTGGGGCCTGCCGTACGCGGCCTTCCTCTCCGGGGCGTCGCTGATCATGCCGGACCGGTTCCTCCAGGCCGCCCCGATCGCCGACATGATCGCCGCAGAGCGGCCCACCCTGGGCGGCGCGGTGCCGACCATCTGGAACGACCTGCTCGACCACCTGGACACCCACGACGTGGACAGCTCCTCGCTGCAGGAGGTGATCGTCGGCGGCTCGGCCTGCCCGCCGGCGCTGATGCACGCGTTCGCCGAGCGGCACGGGATCGACGTCGTGCACGCCTGGGGAATGACCGAGATGTCCCCGTTGGGCTCGGTGGCCCGCCCGCCGGCCGGGGCGAGCGGCGAGGAGGCCTGGCGCTACCGCTACACGCAGGGCCGGGTGCCGGCCGGGGTCGAGGCCCGCATCGTCGGCCCGCTGGGCGAGCCGCTGCCCGCCGACGGGACGTCGGTCGGCGAGCTGGAGGTCCGCGGGCCCTGGGTGACCGCCCGGTACGTCGGCGACGACGTCGGTGACGAGGAGAAGTTCCGCGACGGCTGGCTGCGCACCGGAGACGTCGGCACCCTCTCGCCGGACGGCTTCATCACGCTGACCGACCGGGCCAAGGACGTCATCAAGTCCGGCGGCGAGTGGATCTCCTCGGTCGAGCTGGAGAACGCCCTGATGGCGCACCCGGCGGTGCTGGAGGCCTGTGTGGTGGGGGTGCCCGACGACCGCTGGGGTGAGCGGCCGCTGGCCACCGTGGTGCTCCGTGAGGGGGCGGCGGCGACGGTCGAGGAGCTGCGGGAGTTCCTCGCCGGGTCGGTGGCCCGCTGGCAGTTGCCGGAGCGCTGGGCCGTCATCGACGCGGTGCCGAAGACCAGCGTGGGCAAGTTCGACAAGAAGGTGGTGCGCTCCCGCTACGCCGGGGGCGAACTGAGTGTCCGGGAGCTGACGGCCCCGTAACGTTCTCAGGCGCACCGTCGCCTGTTGGGGTAGGGACACACTCCTGAAATCCCTCCCCAGGGGCGGCCCCGGCGTTCGCACCGCGCCGGGGCCCCCCGCTCCACGCGGGTGACCCGCACCGTCATTGTTGCGAAAGTTGTTCGCCTCTGTCCCGATGACGGGCAAATTCGCCCGGCTCGGAGGGGTTTCGGCGGCCCTCGTCCCGGGCCCGCCTTCGGGTCACGGCCGTCACCCCTCCCCGCTGGTCGTGATCAGCACCTTCCCGACGACCGCGTTCTCCACCACCTGGTGCGCCGCGCCGGCCGCCGAGAGCGGGTGGTGGTGCAGCGGCAGCCCCGCCGCCTCGCCCACCCCGATCCCGCCCTGCGCCACCGCGGCGGCCACGTCCACCACCGCCTGGGCCTTGGCCGCCTTCGGCTCGGTGTAGACGAGCACGAACTGGAACCGCGCGTTCGGCGCCATCAGCGGCCGGATCGGCAGGATCACCTCGTCCCCGCCGTCGTCGGCGTAGACGCAGACCGCGCCGCCGCGCCGGAGCAACTGGACGTCGACGGCGGCGTTGCGCGCCGGGGAGACCTCGACGATCGTGTGCACCCCGTCGGGCGCGATCTTGCGGACCTCCTCGACCACGTCCTGCTCCCGGTAGTCGACCACGAAGGACGCGCCGGCCGCCGCCGCCAGCTGCGCCTTCTCCGGGCTGCTGACCGTGGCGACCACGCAGGCGTCCGCCCACCGGGCGAGCTGGATGGCCGCGTTGCCGACCGCGCCCGCCCCGCCCTGCACGAGCACCGTGTGGTCGCTGAGCGCGCCCGCGTGCAGCCTGTCCGGCGTGTACTCGCCGGCGGTCAGGCAGCGGTGCGCGGTGAGGAAGGGGATGCCCAGGCAGGCTCCCAGGTCGAAGGAGGCGTCGCCGAGGGGCACCGCCTGCCGCACCGGCACCACCGTGTACTCGGCGGCGGTGCCCCACGGCCGCTGCCACGCGGCCTCCCAGAGCCAGACCCGCTCGCCGATCAGCTCCCCGTCGACGCCCTCGCCGACCGCCTCGATCACCCCCGCGCCGTCCTGCCCGGGCGTCTGCCAGCCGTCCGGCAGCAGACCCTGTCGGCGCGCCTTCCAGTCCGTCGGGTTCACCCCCGACACGGCCACCCGCACCAGGACCTCGCCGGGACCGGGCTCCGGCACCGGCCGGTCGACCAGTTGCAGCACCGAGGCGTCGCCGGTGCGCTCGTACACGATCGCCTTCATCCCCGTCTCCTCACCCGGCGGCCCCGGCCGGGGCGCCGTCGGCTGCGGTACCCGACGGATCCCTGCTCATGCCGGCACCGACCGGGGCGCGAACCGGACAACCCGGCAGCCCGACGGAGGCCGGCGCACGGACGGGGCGGCCCACCGGAAGCCCCGCCGCGCTGGTGTCGCGCCGCCTACCCGAGCCGGTCCACGGTCTGCGGGGTCAGCTCCCCGACCGCGCCGAGCACCAGCGTCGCGAGCCGCTCGGCGTCCGGGTCCAGCGGGTACGCCCCGTGCGGCACCGCCACCACCGTCATCCGGGCGGCGGCGGCCGACCGGACGCCGTTGGACGAATCCTCCACGGCGACGCAGCGGGCCGGATCGACGCCCAGCCGCTCGGCGACCGCCAGGTAGACGTCCGGCGCCGGCTTGCCCCGCTCGGTCTCCTCCGTCGACAGCGTGGCGCCGAACGCCCCGGTCAGGTCCGTCGCGGCCAGCGCCGCCGCGATCAGCCGGGTCGGCGACGAACTGGCCAGCCCCAGCGGCCACCGCTCGGCCAGCCGGCGCACGACCTCGTCGGCCCCGTCGATCAGCGGTACGCGGGCCGCGTACCGCCGGGTCATCTCCTCGACCACCTCGGCGGCGACCTGCTCGGCGCTGCGGTCGACGCCCAGCTCCCCGCTGAGGTAGCGGGACCACTCGCCGGTGCTCATGCCCATCAGCCGGCGCTGGGTGTCTGGCTGCCAGGTCCCGCCGTGCGCCGCGACGTACGCCCGCCGGACCTCCTCCCAGACCGGCTCGGAGTCCACGATCACGCCGTCCAGGTCGAAGATCACCGCATCAGCCACGAACCCATCCTGCCCCAACGGGCGGTCGTCCGCGCCGTGGGCAGAGGGTCAGCTGCGCAGCGCGGGCAGGCCGATCGGGTTGCCCTCGGGGATGACGGTGTGGGCGGCGCGGGCGATCGGTTCGAGCAGTTCCCGCAGCCGCGCGGTGCGCTCCGGGCCCAGCGTCCGCCAGGGGCGGGCGGCGGCCGCGTCGGTGGCGTCCTCGACCGCCTGGAACCGGGCCCGGCCCTGCTCGGTCGGCTCCCCGTCCGGGGTCAGCCAGCCCCGCTCGACCAGCCGGGCGCGCGCGGCGGCCCACTGCTCCTCCGACCACCCCCGCCCGAGCAGGTTCAGCGGGGAGATGTCGACCGCGACCCGCCAGGCCAGCGTCTCCACCGGGTCGAGGTTGGCCGCGACCAGCGCCGCGATGTGCCCGTCACCGCGCTGCTCCCGCAGCGTGGTGGCGGCCTGCCAGAGCCGGGCCAGCGGGTACTCGCCGGGCGGCAGGGCGGCGTTGGCGGCGCCCAGCACCCGGCCGGCCGGCTCCACCTCGGCGGCGGCGGCCTCCAGCAGGTCGGCCGCCTCGACCAGGTGCGACTCCGGCAGCTCGTAGGTCAGCTCGGCGAGCGCCTGCACCGCGCCGGTGAGTCGCGCCCGCAGCGCCTCCTGGGGGGTGGCGAGTCGCCAGACGGCCGGCAGCGCCCGCGCCACCGTGTGCGGGGCGAAGTTGAAGAACGCCGCGACCACCGGCGCGGCCTCGGCGGGCCCGAGCGGCGCGGCCCGGCCGGCGAAGTAGCCGCGCCAGAAGCCTCGCAGCCCGACCGCCTCGAAGGCGGCCCGGGCGCGGGGGTGGAAGTAGGTGACCGCGTGGACGGGTTCGTAGTGCGTCCACATCACCCGGGCGGTCCGCCCCGCGTCGTCCAGCGCCGTCACGTGCACCTCCGCGTCCGGTCCGGTCATCACCCCGGGCGACGAGCGCCCGGGGTGACGCTGAACTTACTGCCGGTGGGTGAGGGGCCGGAAGCCCCGTGTGGGCTACTGCATCAACGGCGGGCGACATCCCGGGCGAACCGGGCCGCTATCGCGGGGCAACGGGCCGGTCACGAGGATCGACCGGGCCGCCTCGCGGGTCACTGGGCCGCGAGCACGTCCACCACGAAGCGCAGCGGGCCGGCCGGCCGGCCGCCGGCGGCGTCGTTGCCGTACGCCAGCTCGGCCGGGATGTCGAGCTGGACGCGGCTGCCGACGGTCACCCCGACGAGGCCCTGGTCCCAGCCGGGGATGACCTGGCCGACGCCGATGGCGAAGGTCGCCGGCTGGCCGCCGCTCCACGACGAGTCGAACTCCTTGCCGTCCTTGAAGAAGACGCCGACGTAGTTCGTGGTGATCGTCTGGCCCTTCTTCACCGCCGGGCCGGTGCCCTTGATCAGCGGGGTCACGGTGAGCTTCTTCAGCTCGCCCTTGCCGGCGGCGACGGTCGGCTTGCTGCCCAGGGCCGGGTCCGCCCCCTGCGGGAGCTGCGGGGCGGGGGGCGCGTCGGCGGCGGGGGCGCTGGCGGACGGGCCCGCCGACGGGGCGGTGGCCGTCTGGTCCTTGTCGCCGTCGCTGTTGCGCCCGATCGTCACGAAGACGGTGATCAGCACCGCGACGACGGCGACCCCGGCGAGCCCGCCGGCCCAGGCCTGCCGGCGGCGCTTCGCCTCGGCCGCCTTCTGCGCGGCCAACTGGGCGGCCAGCCGCCGCTCCGACTTCTGGGACCGGTTCTGCGTACGCTCGCTCACGGCGTCGACTCCCTGCTGCGAAGGTGGTGGCCGGCATCGGAGTGCCGGGGGGAAAGCCGACGCACACGGTACCCGCCCGGCCGCCCACCGCGCCGCCTCGACCGTGGCCGCTCCCGCCGCACGGGTCACGCTGGCCCCGGCACCACCATGAAGTCGGTCACGAACGAGGTGACCCGGCCGTCGACGGCCCGCCCGATCCAGGTGCCGTAGCAGCCGTCGCCCCAGCCCGACCAGACCGTCACCACGTTGGCCCCGGTCGCCTCGTCGAGCACCGCGGCGACGTGCCCCGGCACCGGCCCGCCCGCCGGCTCGTCCGCGACGAAGACGTCCGTCACCGCGTCCTCGTCCCACGTCTCCAGGGCGGCCAGCGCGGTCGGGTCGGCCAGGGTGCCGATGCCGGTGTCCACCCCGTAGCCGAACCAACCGTCGGGCTTGAGGGTCGCGACGTCCTGGTCGCCGACCAGCGCCATCTCCCAGCGGACCGCCGGCTCGTCGTGGATCACCAGTTCGAGGGCGGCCACCCGCCGGTCCGCCTCGGTGTCCTCGCCGCGTACCACCGCGACCCAGGCCCGCGCCGGGTAGCGGCCGGGGGCCACCCCGACCGTGAACGGTTCGTCCTCGGGGCAGGCCACCGGGTCGCAGCCCACCACCTGCCCCGTCGGCAGCACGACGTCGCCCACCGGGTGCACCTCCATGACGTACGTGGCGTGCTCGTCGGCGAAGCGGGCGCCGGGCGTCAGCAGCCGGTGCAGGTCGGGGGTGTACGGCATGGGGTTCCTCTCGCGGCGGGGGCCGGCGGAGCGTACCCGCGGTGGACCTCGCCGGGCGAGACCGCCCGCGGGCTCAGCCGTCGAGCTGCCGGGCCAGGGCCTGACGCAGGTGGTGCTTCGGGCGGGAGCCGACGATCGAGCCGACCACCTCACCGTGGCGGAAGACCAGGAGGGTGGGCAGGGACATCACGCCGTAGGTGCGGGTGGCCGTCGGGTTGGCGTCGGTGTCGACCGTGGCGACGACCATCCGCCCGGCGAACTCCGTGGCGAGCTCCGCGAGGCTGCGGGAGACGGCCCGGCACGGCGGGCACCAGTCCGCCCAGAAGTCGACCACCACCGGCCGGTCGGCGGCGAGCACCACGGTGGCGAAGGTGTCGTCGGTGACGATGGTCAGCGAGCCGTCCGGCGCAGTCTCGAGCATGTTTCCTCCCGGTGGGTGATGGCGTGGGCGAGTTGGTCGCGCAGTTCCCGGCGGACCGCGTGCAGCCGGTCGATGCCGGCGTCGACCTCGGCCAGCTTGCGCCGCAGCACGGCCACCGAGTCGGGGCAGACGTGACCGGAGGCGTTGCCGGCCCGCAGGCAGGCGACGAACGGGCGGATGTCGTCCAGGGCGAAGCCCACCGCCAGCAGCGCCCGGATCTCGCGTACGACGTGCAGTTCCGCCTCGTCGTAGACCCGGTACCCGTTGGCCGAGCGGGCCGCCCGGACCAGGCCGTGCGTCTCGTAGTAGCGCAGGGTCCGGGTGCTCGTGCCGGCGCGCTCCGCCAGCTCACCGATCAGCATCCGACCTCCCTCGTCCGACCCGATCGACGCTAGACCTTGTCACCGGCGTCAAGGCAACCTCGGCGCGTGGAGGGTCCGGGGGCGGACGCCGGGACGACAGGCCTCCCGACCGGCCGGACGCGCGTCGGCCGGCGGGGGAGGGTCAGGCGGTCTTGCGGGCGGCCTTCTTCGGGGCGGCCTTCTTCGCCGCCGGCTTCTTCTCGCCCTCGGCCTTCTTCGGCGCGGCCTTCTTCGCGGCGGTCTTCCTGGGCGCGGCCTTCTTCTCGGCGGCCTTCTTGGCCGGGGCCTTCGCCGCCTTCTTCTCGGCTGCCTTCTTCTGCGCCGAACGGGCGGCCGAGATCGGGGTCGGCTCCCCGCCGCCGCCGGCCGGCGCCTCGCCCCGGGCGGAGCGGGCCCGCTCGACGGACGCCTTCAGGGCCGCCATCAGGTCCACCGCCGCGGCCGGGGCCTCCTCGGCCTCCTCCGGCTGGACCACCTCGCGGCCCTCCACCTTGGCGTCGATGACCTCCTGGAGGGCGGCCCGGTAGTCGTCGGTGAAGGCGTCCGGCTCGAACTCGCCGGCCATCGAGTCGATCAGCGAGCTGGCCATGGCCAGCTCGGGCGGGCGGACCTTCAGGTCCTCGTCGAGGAAGCCGAAGTCGGGTTTCCGGATCTCGTCCGGCCAGAGCATGGTGTTGAGCAGCAGCACGCCCTCGCGGACCCGCAGCGTGGCGAGCTGCTCCCGCTGGCGCAGCGCCACCTTGACGATCGCCACCCGCTCCGAGTCGGCGAGCGCGTCGCGCAGCAGCACGTACGGCTTGGTGGCGGTGCCCTCCGGCTCCAGGAAGTACGCCTTGTTGTAGAGGATCGGGTCGACCTGCTCGGCGGGGACGAACTCCAGCACGTCGATCGCCCGCGAGCTGGTCAGGGGGAGGTCGGCGAAGTCCTCGTCGGTGAGGATCACCATCTCGCCGCCGCCGATGTCGTAGCCCTTGGCGATGTCGTCGTAGGAGACCTCCTCGCCGCAGACCTGGCAGGTGCGCTTGTAGCGGATGCGCCCGCCGTCCTCCCGGTGCACCTGGTGGAAGCGGATGTCCTTCTCCTCGGTGGCCGAGTAGAGCTTGACCCCGATGGAGACGAGCCCGAACGAGACGGCTCCCTTCCAGATGGCCCGCATCCCCGTGCTCCTCTCGCCGGTACAGCCCAGGATCGCAAATGATCGAAGGTCACGCGAGCGCTTCGGTGCGCAAGTACAGTCGGGAGGTGCCTGGCGCGCCGCTCAAGCCGATGCTCGCGATGACCGGGCAGCTCCCGGCGGGTGCCGGCTGGGCGTACGAGTTCAAGTGGGACGGCGTCCGCGCGCTGGCCGACATCTCCGGCGGCCGGCAGCACCTGTACGCCCGCAGCGGCGTGGAGATCACCGTCGCGTACCCCGAGCTGGCCACCCTGCCCGAGCAGGCGGGCGACGCCCTGCTCGACGGCGAGGTGGTGCTGCTCGGCGAGACCGGCCAGCCCTCGTTCACGGCCCTGGCGGAGCGGATGCACGTCCGCGACCGCAACAAGGCCGCCCGGCTGGCGGCGGTCGCCCCGGTGACGTACATGATCTTCGACCTGCTCCGGCTCGACGGCGAGGACCTGACCGGCTGGTCGTACGCCCGCCGGCGCGACGCCCTGGACGGCCTGGCGCTCGGCGGCGCCCGGTGGGCGGTGTCGCCGGTCTTCGGCGACGGCCCGGCCACCTACGAGGCGGCCGGCGAGCACGGCCTGGAGGGGGTGATGGCCAAGCGGGTCGACTCGGTCTACCGGCCGGGCGTGCGCTCGCCGGACTGGGTCAAGGTCAAGCTGGAGGTCACCGGCGACTTCGTGGTCGGCGGCTGGCGGCCCGGGGCGCGCAGGATCGGCGGCCTGCTGGTCGGGGTGCCGCGCCCGGACGGGCGGCTCACCTACCGGGGGCGCGTCGGCGGCGGCATCGGCGCGGCCATCGAGCGCGAGCTGCTCCGCGAGCTGGAGCCGCTGCGCAGCGGCGCGTCGCCGTTCGCCGGGGACGTGCCGCGCGAGGATGCCCGGGGCGCGATCTGGGTAACACCCCTGGTCGTGGTGGAGGTGAAGTACGGCCAGCGCACCCCGGACGGGCGGCTGCGGTTCCCCCGGGTGCTCCGGCTGCGGCCGGACAAGCCCGCGGAGGAGGTCGACGATGCCGGGTGAGCGGCTCCGGGTGGAGGTCGAGGGGCGCGCGCTGGAGCTGTCCAACCTGGACAAGGTGCTCTATCCCGACGCCGGGTTCACCAAGGGCGAGGTGATCGACTACTACACCCGCATCGCCCCGGTGCTCCTGCCGCACCTGGCCGACCGGGCGCTCACCCGGATCCGCTTCCCCAACGGGGTCACCGGGGGCTCGTTCTTCGAGAAGAACGCCCCGGCCGCCACCCCCGGCTGGGTGCGTACCGAGACGCTGCCCGCGCCCGGGTCCAGCAAGGGCCGGGAGACCATCGACTACGTGGTCGCCGACGACCTGCCCACCCTGGTATGGCTGGCCAACCTCGCCGCGCTGGAGCTGCACACGCCGCAGTGGAAGGTCGGCGGGCACCCCGACATGATGGTCGTCGACCTGGATCCCGGGCCGCCGGCGGCACTGCGCCAGTGCTGCCAGGTGGCGCTGCTGATGCGCGACCGCCTCGCCGACGACGGGATCGACAGCTATCCGAAGACGTCCGGGAAGAAGGGCATGCAGCTCTGCTGCCCGATCGCCGGCACCCAGTCCTCCGATCTCGTGTCCGACTACGCCAAGCGGATCGCGCAGGAGCTGGAGCGGGCGCACCCGAAGCTGGTCGTGTCGAAGATGGCGAAGAACCTGCGGCCGGGCAAGGTCTTCATCGACTGGAGCCAGAACAACGCCGCCAAGACGACGGTGTCGCCGTACTCGCTGCGGGCGCAGTCCGTGCCGTCCGTCTCCACCCCGCTGACCTGGGACGAGGTCGAGGCGGGCGCGGCGGGGAAGCGGCCGGCGACCAAGCCGTACACGGCGGGGGAGGTGCTCAAGCGGGTGGAGAAGCAGGGCGACCTGCTGGCCCCCCTGCTCGACGGCGGCCCCGAGCTGCCCACTGGCTGACTCCCCGGTGCCGGCGGCCCCGACGATGGGTTTACATCGACGTGCGTGATTCTGGCTGTTAGTATCCGACGACATTCGCGGTCGGCGTGAAAGAAATCTCAGTCGGTGTCGGCGCGCGTCCAGTCGGAGGATCGCCCATGAAACGGCTCATCGCCCGCCTCCTGGCCCTCGCGTGCGTACTGCCGCTGCTGGCCCTGCCGGCGCAGCCCGCCGCCGCCTCGACCCTGTTCCGGGGGCAGCTCAACGGGGGCGCCGACCCCACCATGACCTACTTCAACGGCGCGTACTTCCTGTCCACCACCCTCGGCGACCGGATCGGTATCTGGACCTCCCCGACGCTGGCGGGACTGGCCACCGCCCCCGAGCGGACGGTGTGGCGGGACCCGGACCCCAGCCGCAACAAGCAGGTCTGGGCCCCCTCGATCCACCGGTTCGTCCGGCCCGAGGGGCCACGCTGGTACATCTACTACACCGCCAGCGACGGCGTCGACGCCAACCACCGCAACTACGTCATCGAGTCCGAGGGCGACAACCCGCTGGGCCCGTACCACTTCAAGGGCCGGATCGCCGACTACGGCGAGTACGCCATCGACGGCGAGCCGGTGACGCACAACGGCAGGTCGTACTTCGCCTGGACCGGCCCCGGCCGGGGGATGGGCGGGCCGGCGCAGCTCTACCTGCGACTCATGACGTCGCCGTGGACCACCACGGGCAACCGGGTCGCGCTGCCAGCCGACGGCGGCTGCCACGAGGTACGCGAGGGGCCGACCGGCCTGCGCGGCCCGGGACGCCTCTTCCTCGTCTACTCCGCCTGCGACACGGGCAAGCCGGACTACCAGCTCTGGATGAAGTCCATCGCGGACGGCGCGGACCCGCTGGTGGTGTCGAACTGGCGTCAGCACCCCGGCCCGGTCTTCTCCCGCAACGACGCGGCGGGCGTCTTCGGCCCCGGGCACAACGGCTTCTTCCGCTCGCCGGACGGTACCCAGGACTGGATCGTCTACCACGGCAAGACCAGCTCGGCGTACACCTACGACGGCCGCACCACGCGCGCCCAACCGGTCGTCTGGAACGCCGACGGCACGCCGAACTTCGGCCGACCGGTCTCCCTGACCACGCCGCAGGTGCCGCCCTCCGGGGACCCGTGGGCCAGCCAGGAGCCGGGCGCGTCGCGCGGGTACGTCTCCGGCGAGCAGCGGCACCACTTCGAGCGGGCCCCCGACGGCACGCTCTCGCACTGGTGGCGGGAGCCGACCGACGGCTCGATCCACCGCGACACCTGGGGCGGCCCGATCGTGGGCCGGCCGACGGGCTATCCGGTCGGCGGCGAGCAGCACGTCTTCGCCCGCACCCCCGAGGGGAACCTGCGGCACTGGTGGTGGGCCCCCGGCGGCAGCGTCCGCCAGGAGGACTGGGGCGCGGGCCTGGCCGGCGACCCGACCGGCATGCTCTACCTCAACGGGCAGAAGCACGTCTTCGGCCGCGACACCGACGGCAGGCTGCACCACTGGTGGCAGGAGCTCGACGGCACGGTCCGCCGGGACGTCTGGCACGGCGGCGACGTGGTCGGCAACCCGGTCGCGTACGCGTTCCACGACGAGCAGCACGTCTTCGCGCGCGGCAGCGACAACACCCTGCGCCACTGGGTCTGGTACCCGAAGATCGCCAACAACCTGCCGAGGCTGGACGACTGGGGAGGCGTCGGCAAGGTCCACTCCGACCCCACCGGGTTCGCCTTCGGCGACCAGCAGCACGTCTTCTACCGGGCCGCCGACGGCAGCATCGAGCACCGCTTCTACTCGCACGACCTGGACCGGGTCTTCACCGACAACTGGGGCGGCAGCGTCGTCGGCACGCCCTGGGCCATCCGGCAGGGCCAGACGCAGCAGGTGTTCGCCCGCTCCGCCGACGGCACGCTGTGGCGGATGTCGTGGCGGCCGGGCGGCGCGGTGACCACCGACAGCGGCGGCACCGGCGCCACCACCGACCCCGTGGCGCTGGCCTGGCGCGACGAGACCCACGTCTACACCCGGGGCGCCGACGGGACGCTCGTCGACCGGCACTGGCAGCCAGCCGGCGGCGCGGTCGCCACGTCCTGGGGCGGCCAGGTCGCCCCCTGACCGGGACGGCCGGGCCGGCGCGTCGTTGGCCCGGCGGTCCGTCGCCCGTTCAGTAGGCTGGCCGCAGCCTGCCGAGGAGTGCGACATGAACATGACCGATGCCCTCGTTCGGGAGCCGCTGACCGGTGGCCGGGCGGCGGAGGTGGACCGGCCGCTGCTCACCTACCTGGACGACGCGACCGGTGCGCGGGTCGACCTGACCGCGACGGAGCTGGGCGGCTGGGCGGCGCGGGCCGCCGGGCTGCTGCGCGAGGGCTGCGGGCTGGGCGTCGGGGACCGGGCGGCGGTGCTGCTCCCGGCGCACTGGCAGAGCGCCGCCGTGCTGCTGGGCGCCTGGTCGGCCGGGGTGGCGGTGTCCTTCCGCCCGCGGGCGACCGCCGGCCTGCCGCCGATCGAGCCGGGCGCCGACGAGCCGTACGACGCCGTCTTCGTCAGCGCCGAGCGGCTCGACGACTGGCTGGAGGACGTGCCCGAGGCGCGGCACCGGTTCGTCCTCTCCCTCGGTGCCACCCCGCGTGCCGAGGCGCCCGAGGAATACCGGGACTGGCTGGCCGAGGTGGCCCGGCACAGCGACGCGCTGCCCGCGTCCGCCCCGCTGACCAGCGCCCACGCGGCCAGCCCCGACGGCACGAGCTACCGCGAGTGGGGCAGCGTCGCGCTGGCCGTGGCGGAGCGGCTCGACCTGCGGGCCGGCGACCGGCTGCTGGTCGACGTGGCCGAGCACGAACAGCCGGTGTACTGGCTGCTGGCGCCGCTGGCCGTCGGCGCGTCGGTGGTGCTCTGCGCCAACCTCGACCCGGCCCGGCTCGACGCCCGGATCGCCGCCGAGCAGATCACCCGGGTGCTGTGATGGCCGGGGTCTACACCGAGGCGAGCATGTCGCTGGACGGCTACATCGCCGGCCCGGGCGAGAGCGGCTTCGACCAGCTCTTCCAGTGGTACGAGAACGGCGACGTCGCCATTGGCACCGCCAAGCCGGAGATGACGTTCCGCACCTCGGCGGCGAGCGCCGGGCACCTGCGGCACAACCTGGACGACACCGGTGCCCTGGTCGTCGGCCGGCGGCTGTTCGACCTCGTCGGCGGCTGGGACGGCCGGCACCCGCTGGACAAGCCGGTCGTGGTCGTCACCCACCACGTGCCGGACGGCTGGCCCCGGCCGGGCGCGCCGTTCACCTTCGTCACCGAGGGCATCGAGGCCGCCGTCGCGCAGGCCCGCGAGCTGGCCGGTGACCGTTGGGTGGGGGTCAACGGGGGCAGCATCGCCCGCCAGTGCCTGGAGGCCGGGCTGCTCGACGAGATCCGGGTCAACCTGGTGCCGGTCCTGCTCGGCGGCGGTGTGCCGTTCTTCGACCAGGTCCGCGACGCCCCCGTCGAGCTGTCGAACCCGACGGTCGTCGAGGGCGACCGGGTGACCCACCTCTACTACCGGGTCCGCCGGCCGTAGCCGTCCGAAAGGACGAAACGAGCCTCGCCGGTACGCCCCGAGGAGGCCCGGCGCGGCCCCGCGGAACGGCCCGAGCGCCTTGGCATCAGCGCTCCCCGGCCCCCTGGCGTTACAGGGAGACCAGGCCCTCTTCGCAGGTCTGTCGCCCGCGTCATCGACGTGGTCTCATACGGGATGACGACGTCCTCGACCTGGTCGTGGCACCCCCGCGTCGTCTCCGCACCGCCTCCATCCTCCTGAAAGGTGCACCGATGCACAGGAGACCGATCTTCCGACTTGCAGTCCTCACCGCCACCGCCGCGACGTTCCTGGCGTCCGGTGGCGCCTACGGCGCGGCGTCGGCGGCGCCCGTGACCGTCTCCCCGGGCGTCGCCGAGTGCGAGCCGGACGCCCACGGGCACGGCGCGGCCCGGCTCGCCGAGGGCGCCACGGCGCAGGAGCCGGAGCTGTACTCCAAGAACGAGGCGAACGCGTACGGCGTCATCAAGGACGCCCCGCGCCTGGCCAACGGCAGCGTCACCGTGCCGACGGTCTTCCACATGATCTCCGACCACCCCCTCAGCGCGGCCGAGACGACCAGGTGGAACACCCTGATCGCCGCGCAGATGAAGGTGCTCAACGACTCGTTCGCGGGCCGTACCGCCGCGAACGCCTCCGACACGCCGTTCCGGTTCGACCTGGTCGACACGACGTGGACGGTGAACAGCGACTGGTACACGGTCGTGCCGGGCAAGAACGAGCGGGACATGAAGAAGGCGCTGTACACCGGCGACTCCCGCACCCTGAACGTGTACGCGGCCAACATCGGCGGCGGCCTGCTCGGCTGGGCGTACTTCCCGAAGGGCTACAACAACGGCCGGGACTTCATCGACGGCGTGGTGATGCTCGACGAGTCGATGCCGGGCGGCACGGCGGGCAAGTACGCCCTCGGCGACACGCTCACGCACGAGGTCGGGCACTGGCTGATGCTGGAGCACACCTTCGCGCACGGGTGCTCGGCTTCCGGCGACTTCGTCGCGGACACCCCGCGGGAGGCGACGCCGCAGTTCAACTGCCCGGTGGGCGCGGACACCTGCACCGCACCCGGGCTGGACCCGATCCACAACTTCATGGACTACACGCAGGACTCCTGCATGAACATGTTCACCGCCGGACAGGCGGACCGGATGAGCGACGCCTGGGTCGCGTTCCGGGCCGGCGGCACCGGCTGACCCTCCCGGCCTCACCGCTTCGGCGAGGCGAGTCGATCAAGAGGTTTGCGTCACCGACGAGCCTGTCGGAAGACGCAACCCTCTTGGTCATTCTCAAGGGTCGGTGGTTCAGCGGCGGAGGGCGCGGTGACCGACAGTCGACGTCAGCGGTAGCAAGGCGTGCGACGTCGACCTCACCGCGGCAACGGGTCCATGCGCGTATTGCGGACCCCGGGCCGATCGAGGATCATCCACACTCCGACCGGCGGGCGCCGACGGTACGGGCCGTCCGTTGGCTGCGAGGCCCTGGGGAGGGTCAATGCGAGTGCGTGCCTGCGCGGTGCTGAATCGACTGGCCCACATCTGACGGGAGCGACGTCCATGTCCTACGTGGCCCCAACAGAGTTCGTCGCGAAGATGATCGACGCGGGCGAGTCGAAAGTGTTCATGTCCACCCGGGACACGGTGATTCGTGCGTACATGGCCGGTGCCATCCTCGCGCTCGCTGCGGCTTTCGCGGTCAGCGTCACCGTGGAGACGGGTCAGCCCCTCGTCGGAGCCCTTCTCTTTCCCGTCGGATTCTGCTTGCTGTACCTGCTCGGGTTCGACCTTCTGACCGGTGTGTTCACCCTTGTCCCGCTCGCTCTGATCGACCGGCGACCGGGCGTCACACTGCGTTCGGTCCTGCGCAACTGGGGCCTGGTCTTCGTCGGCAACTTCGCCGGCGCGCTCACGGTCGCGTTCATGATGGCCGTGATTCTCACCTTCGCCTTCAGCGTCGACCCGAACGAGGTCGGCCAGCGGCTCGGGGTGATCGGCGAGTCGCGGACGGTCGGGTACGCCGACCATGGTGTCGCCGGAATGCTGACCCTCTTCGTCCGGGGTGTCCTGTGCAACTGGATGGTCTCCACCGGCGTCGTCGCCGCGATGCTCTCGACATCGGTGTCGGGGAAGGTGATCGGCATGTGGATGCCGATCCTGGTCTTCTTCTACATGGGCTTCGAGCACTCGGTCGTGAACATGTTCCTTTTTCCGGCCGGCCTGATGCTCGGCGGCGACTTCTCGCTCGCCGACTACCTGATGTGGAACGAGATCCCCACCGTGGTCGGCAACCTGGTCGGCGGCCTGGTCTTCGTGGGGCTCGCCCTCTATGCGACGCATGCCCGCACCGGTGCGACCCGGAGCCGCCCGCAACCCGAGAAGTCGGCATCCCGGCCACGGTGAACGCGTGCCGGGGTCCGCTCGCCGCTTCGGCACGTAGGCGGAGGTCAGCTGTTCGTCAGCGCTCCTCGGCCTCCGCCGTCGCGTACGACATGGTCCTTCCACGGCGCGTCGTGCCGCTTCAGGCCGATCAGGCTGAACACGTCACCCTCGCGTACCAGAGTCGCCGTGAGGCGAGCAGCCTGGGACCGCCCATCGTGATCTCGTGGGCACTGGACGCGATTCGCCCCCCGGTCCAGCTTGATAGCGTGCCTCGTGCGTCCCTCCCTGTTGCTGTTCGCCGGTGGCGCGCTGAGTCTTGCGCAGTCAGCGAGCGGGGCCCGCATCGTCCTGCGTGACGCGCTCGACGCGGAGGCGATGTACGGCGGCGGAATGGATGTCGTCCTGCTGCTGATGCTGGTGGTCACCTCGGTGACCGGCGCGGCCGTTCTGATCGCCGCCGGTGGGCTGTTGGTCCGTCGTCGTCTCAGGCCCGGCCGTGCCCTGCTTCATCTGTGGATCGGTCCGATCCTCGTCCGATCGGCATATGGCGGCCTTCTCGTGAGCGTCCCGAACGACGGTGGCCGGTTTCCGGCCTGGGCCGTTGTGACGGAGGCGGTGGCGGGTCTCGCTCTGGTGCTGGTGGTGATCACCGCAACGTGGTCGCTGTTCGGCTGGTCTGGGAAGTCTTCCCCTCGACTGCGGTAGGGCCAGGGCAGGGATGGGAGCTCATGGCCGCCGCTCATCGGATCATCCTGCCTGTCCGGTAGCGCCGACGGTTGAGTCGTTGACGACATCAGCTCCACAGCGAACGTAGGGCATCGGGAGCGTCCCGAGGTCAGTCGACCGTCGGCAGCTTCGGGCCGAGGACGTCGTCGGCGTCCACGATCGTGTACGCGTACCCCTGCTCGGCCAGGAAGCGCTGCCGGTGGGCGGCGTACTCGGTGTCGATCGTGTCGCGGGAGACGACGGTGTAGAAGTGCGCCTGGCGGCCGTCGGCCTTCGGCCGCAGGACCCGGCCGAGCCGCTGTGCCTCCTCCTGGCGGGAGCCGAACGTGCCGGAGACCTGGATCGCCACCGCCGCCTCGGGCAGGTCGATGGAGAAGTTGCCGACCTTCGAGATCACCAGGGTGCGCACCTCGCCGGAGCGGAACGCGTCGAAGAGCCGCTCCCGTTCCTTGTTGGTGGTGGAGCCCTGCACGATCGGCGCGTCCAGGTACTCCCCGAGCTGGTGCAACTGGTCGATGTAGCCGCCGATCACCAGCACCTGGTCGTCCGGGTGCCGGTCGACCAGCGCCTTCACCACGGGCAGCTTGGTGCGGGCGGTGGCCGCCATCCGGTAGCGCTCCTCGGCCTCCGCCGTCGCGTACGACATGCGCTCCGCGTCGGTGAGCGTCACGCGCACCTCGGTGCACTCGGCCGGCGCGATCCAGCCCTGCGACTCGATGTCCTTCCACGGTGCGTCGTACCGCTTCGGGCCGATCAGGCTGAACACGTCGCCCTCCCGGCCGTCCTCGCGGACCAGCGTCGCCGTGAGGCCCAGCCGGCGGCGGGCCTGGAGGTCCGCGGTGAACCGGAAGATCGGCGCGGGCAGCAGGTGGACCTCGTCGTAGACGACCAGGCCCCAGTCGCGGGCGCCGAACAGGTCCAGGTGGGTGAACGTGCCCTTCTTGCGCGAGGTGAGCACCTGGTACGTGGCGATGGTGACCGGGCGGATTTCCTTGCGCTCGCCCGAGTACTCGCCGATCTCCTCCTCGGTCAGCGACGTGCGGGCGATCAGCTCGCGCTTCCACTGCCGGCCCGCCACCGTGTTCGTGACCAGGATCAGGGTGGTCGCCTTCGCCTCGGCCATCGCCGCCGCCCCGACCAGCGTCTTGCCGGCGCCGCAGGGCAGCACCACGACGCCCGACCCGCC
>NZ_JBPQTK010000079.1:0-27215 GCF_051386315.1 Micromonospora sp. URMC 107 | reverse complement strand
CGATCATGCAGTTGTGGTGGGCATTACGAGGCGTTACAGGGCTTTCGCACCCCACCACAACTCCATGATCGACGCGGGCCGACGCGGGCCGACGCGCGCACGAGGACCGGCGGCGCGGGCGAGGAGGCGGGTGGGGTCGGGGTCAGATGGTGCAGTTGATGAGGACGGGTTCGGGGTGCAGGGTGACGCCGAAGCGGTGGTGGACGCCGTCGCGGATCTCCCGGGCCAGCTCGACCAGGGACGCGGTGCTGGCGGTGCCGCTGCGGTTGGTCAGGGCGAGGGTGTGCTTGCTGGAGATGGCGACGCCCTCCGGCCCCGGGTGGCCCTTGCCGAAGCCGGCCTTGTCGATCAGCCAGGCCGCGCTGACCTTCACCACGTCACCCGCGCCGGGCCAGGCGGGCGGCTCGCCGACGTCGGCGGCGCGCTCCCGCAGCAGCTCGTACGCGGCGACGTCGAGCACCGGGTTGGTGAAGAACGAGCCGACCGACCGGGTGTCCGGGTCGGTCGCGTCGAGCACCATGCCCTTGCCGGCGCGCAGCCGCAGGACCGTGGCCCGGGCGTCGGCCAGCGGCACCCGGTCCCCCACCTGCACGCCGAGCGCCCGGGCCAGTTCCGCGTAGCGCACAGGGCCCGACAGCGGCGAGCGGGCGAGCCGGAAGTCGACGGAGAGCACCACCCAGCGGTCGCTGTACTTGAAGATGCTGGACCGGTACGCGAAGCCGCAGTCGGCGGCGGCGATCCGCCGGACGGTCCCCCCGACCCGGTCGTGGACCTCGACGCCGGTGATGGTCTCCGCGACCTCCTGCCCGTACGCGCCGACGTTCTGGATGGGGGTGGCGCCGGTCGAGCCGGGGATGCCGGAGAGACACTCCAGGCCGGACCACCCGTTGGCCACGGTGGTGGCGACCAGCTCGTCCCAGGGCTCGCCGGCCTCGACGCGTACGGTGACGGTCTCGGTGTCCTCGGCGACCACCCGCAGGCCCCGGGAACGCACCAGGACCACGGTGCCGGGGAAGCCGGCGTCCCCGATCACGACGTTGCTGCCCCCGGCGAGCACCAGGACCTGCTCGTCGCGCTCGGCGGCCTCCCGCACCGCCCGCACGATGCCGTCCGCGTCGGTGCCGGCGACGACGCGTCCGGCCGGGCCGCCCAGGCGCAACGTGGTGTATCGCGCCAGGTCGCACCTCGTGGGGTGTTCGGTTCCGGTTGTCGGCTGGGCGTAGACGTCTGACACGCCTTTCACCCTAGGCTGAGGGGTAGCCGCGGCGCCCACTGGTGGCCCGGTCACCCCCGGGAGGATTGGCGATGAGCAGACTGCATGGCACGAAGGACTTCTGGATGGGAGCGCTCCGGGCGGAGGGCCCGGCGTTCGCCGCAGCCGTGGCCGAGGCGCCGCCGGAGACACCGGTGCTCTCCTGTCCCGGCTGGACCGTCGCCGACCTGACGCTGCACCTGACCTCCATCTACCGCTGGGTGCACTCGGTCGCCGGATCGGGCGCGGCCACCCCGCCGCCCGGCCGGCCCGAGCCGCTCGAACCGGAGCCGGGCGTCGCCCCGCTCCAGCTCTGGCAGCAGGCGTACGACCAGCTGATGACCCTCTTCGACGGCCTCGACCCGGAGGCCCCGGCGTGGAACTGGGCGCCGCAGCCGAAGAAGGCGGGCTTCTGGCCGCGCCGGATGGCGCACGAGACCGCGGTGCACCGCTGGGACGCCCAGCTCGCCATCGCGGCGGGCGAGCCGGTCGAGGCGAAGCTCGCCGCCGACGGGGTGAGCGAGATCCTGGACACCTGGCTGCCGGCCGGCCGGCGCCGCACCGCCGGCCAGTGGCGCGGGGTGGTGCAGCTCTCGGCGGTCGACGCCGCCCAGGAGTGGTTCCTGCGGCTGCGCGGCGAGGGCGTGGCCCTGCTCGACACCGCCACCATCTTCGACCACGACGACCACCACGCCCGGGCGCAGGTCAGCGGCACCGCGAGCGACCTGCTGCTGGCGCTCTGGGGCCGGGTCGGCCTCGACACGCTGGACGTGGCGGGCGACCGCGCCCTGCTGGAGGGCCTGCGCGTCGGCTGATCCGCCGCCGCGGAGCCGGGCCCCGAGGGCTCCGCGCAGTCCCACCCCGCACGTCCCAGGAGAGTGGCCGCCCGGCACAGGCGGCCACTCTCCTCGCGTCCGGCCCTCTCGGCAACCATCGGAGAGCGCTCTCTTGACACCGGCGTGAGCAACCACCACCCTGTCGTGAGAGCGCTCTCTCAGCTCTGCTCCACCACCTGCCTCACCACCTCAGACGACCTGAGAGGGGTCCGACCGAAATGGGTGTCTTTCCGCGCCGCCGCCTGGCGGCGGTGGCCCTCGTCGCCGCCACCGCGCTGTTCGCCACCGCCGGCTGCGCCGGCGACGAACCCGCCGAGGACGGCAAGATCACGTTGACCGTGGACGTGTTCAGCCAGTTCGGCTACGAAGAGCTCTACAAGGAGTACATGGCCAGCCACCCGAACGTGAAGATCGTCGAGCGTGGCACGGGCACCAACCTCGACGACTACTCGCCGAAGCTGACCCAGTGGCTCGCCGCCGGCAAGGGCGCGGGCGACGTCGTCGCCATCGAAGAGGGGTTGATGGTCGAGTACAAGGCGAACCCCGACAACTTCGTCAACCTGCTCGACCACGGCGGGGCCGAGCTCCAGGGCAACTTCCTGGAGTGGAAGTGGAAGGGCGGGATGACCCAGGACGGCAAGCTGATCGGCCTGGGCACCGACGTCGGCGGCATGGCGATGTGCTACCGCAAGGACCTCTTCGCCAAGGCCGGCCTGCCCACCGACCGCGAGGCGGTCTCGAAGCTCTGGCCGACCTGGCAGGAGTACATCAAGGTCGGCGAGCAGTTCAAGGCGAAGAACACCGGCGCCGCGTTCCTGGACGCCGCGACCAACATCTTCAACACGATCGTGCTCCAGACGGCCGGCAACGCGCAGGGCTACCACTACTACGACACCAGCGGCAACCTGGTGGTGGACAGCAACCCGGCCGTCCGGCAGGCCTGGGACACCACCATGGACATCGTCGACTCCGGCCTCTCCGGCAAGTACGGCTCCTGGTCCGAGGAGTGGGTCTCGGCCTTCAAGCAGGCCAAGTTCGCCACCATCGCCTGCCCGGCCTGGATGACCGGCGTCATCGAGGGCAACGCCGGCGCCGAGGCCAAGGGCAAGTGGGACATCGCCCGGGTGCCCGGCAACGGCGGCAACTGGGGCGGGTCGTGGCTCGCCGTGCCGACCCAGAGCAAGCACCGCGCCGAGGCGATCGAGCTGGCCAAGTTCCTGACCAGCGCCAAGGGCCAGATCGGGGCGTTCAAGGCCAAGGGCCCGCTGCCCTCCTCGCCGCAGGCGCTGGCCGACCCGGCGATCGTCGACGCCAAGAACGCGTACTTCTCCGACGCCCCCGTCGGGCAGATCTTCGGCGAGGGCGCCAAGACCCTGAAGCCCGTCTACATGGGGCCGAAGAACCAGGCCGTCCGCACCGAGGTCGAGAACGCCGTCCGGACGGTGGAGCTGGGCCAGCGCAACCCTGAACAGGGCTGGACGGACGCGGTCAACAACGCGAAGAAGGCCGCCGCCAAGTAGCCCGAGCCGGAGTGCGGGTGGGAGGGCGCCGGGGGCGCCGGTCCCGCCCGCACCCGGGAAAGGAGTCCTCCGGGCATGACCGTCCAGCTCGACGCGCGCCCGCCGGTCGCACCGGCACCCCGCACCGGCCGGCGTACACCGGCGATGCGCTTCAGCCGCCTCGACACGAAGTACTCGCCCTACCTCTTCATCGCCCCGTTCTTCGTGCTCTTCGGGGTGTTCGGGGCGTACCCGCTGATCTACACCTTCTGGGTCTCCCTGCACGACTGGGACCTACTCGGCAGCAACCACCCGTTCGTCGGGCTGCAGAACTACAGCCAGCTGCTGGCGGACGCCGACTTCTGGCACGCCGTCGTCAACACCCTCGGCATCTTCGTCATCTCGACGGTTCCGCAGCTGCTGGCCGCGCTCTGGCTGGCCAACCTGCTCAACCGGCAGCTGCGGGCCCGGACCACGTTCCGGATGGCGGTGCTGATCCCGAACATCACCTCGACCGCCGCCGTCGCGATCGTCTTCGGGGTGCTCTTCGGCCGCGAGTTCGGCATGGTCAACTGGCTACTCGACCTGGTCGGGGTCGACGCGATCGAGTGGAAGTCGAACCGGTTCGCGTCCTGGGTGGCCATCTCCGCCATGGTCGACTGGCGGTGGACCGGCTACAACGCCCTGATCTTCCTGGCCGCGATGCAGGCCATCCCGCGCGACCTCTACGAGTCGGCCGCCATCGACGGGGCCGGCCGGGCCCGGCAGTTCTGGTCGATCACCGTGCCGCTGCTCAAGCCGACGATCATCTTCACCGTCATCATCTCCACCATCGGCGGGCTCCAGCTCTTCACCGAGCCCCGGCTGTTCCACTCCGGGACCAACCCGATCCGGGGCGGGACGCTACGGGAGTCGCAGACCGTGACCATGTACATGTTCGAGAACGCCTTCGCGCCCCACTACAACTTCGGGTACGGCTCGGCGGTGGCGTGGCTGCTCTTCGCGCTGATCGCGGTCGTCGCGGCGATCAACGTGCTGCTCCTGCGCCGGCTCGGCGGCGCGAAGCCCCCCAAGGAGGACGCGAAGCCGAAGGAGGGAGCGCGATGACCCGCCTCTGGGCCGCCAGCCGGCTCACCTACGCCGCGCTGATCGCCGCCGGGATCCTGTCGATCTTCCCGATCTACTGGATGTTCGTGGTGGCGAGCCGCTCCAACGACGCGATGGGCCAGCTGCCGCCCCCGGTCACCCCCGGCGGCAACTTCGGCGCGAACGTGTCCCGGCTACTGAACAACACCGACGCGTACTTCGTCGCCGGCCTGGTCAACTCGGCGATCGTGGCGACCACGGTCACCGTCTCGGTGGTCTTCTTCTCCACCCTGGCCGGGTTCGCCTTCGCCAAGCTGCGGTTCCGGGGGCGCAACGCGCTGCTCATGGTGATCATCGCGACGATGATGGTGCCCACCCAGCTCGGCGTCATCCCGCTCTACCTGCTGATGACGAAGCTGAACTGGAACGACCGGCTGCCGGCGGTGATCGTGCCGGCCCTGGTCACCGGCTTCGGGGTGTTCATGATGCGGCAGTACGCGGGCCAGGCGGTCAGCAACGAGCTGATCGAGGCGGCCCGGGTGGACGGGTGCAACACCGCGCGGATCTACTGGAACGTGGTGCTGCCGGCACTGCGCCCGGCCGCCGCCGTGCTGGGGCTGCTCACCTTCATGACCACCTGGAACGACTTCCTCTGGCCGTACGCTGTCCTCAACGATCCGGAGAACCCGACCGTGCAGCTGGCCCTGCGCACCCTGTCCGACGGGTACTACACGGACATGTCCCAGGTGTTCACGGGAACGGCCATCGCCACCCTCCCGCTGTTGCTGGTCTTCGTCCTGTTCGGCCGCCAGATCATCGGCGGCATCATGGAAGGTGCGGTCAAGGCGTGAGCACTCTGCGATTCCCCGACAACTTCGTCTGGGGTGCGGCCACCGCCGCGTACCAGATCGAGGGCGCGGCCACCGACGACGGTCGCGGCCCGTCGATCTGGGACACCTTCAGCCGTACGCCGGGCAAGGTCCACCACGGCCACACCGGCGACGTGGCCTGCGACCACTACCACCGGTACGCCGACGACGTGGCGCTGATGGCGGAGCTGGGGCTGCGGGCGTACCGCTTCTCGGTGGCCTGGCCCCGGATCCAGCCGGACGGCACCGGCCCGGTCAACCCGCGCGGCCTGGACTTCTACGACCGGCTGACCGACGCGCTGCTGGCCCGAGGCATCGACCCGATCGTCACGCTCTACCACTGGGACCTGCCGCAGGCCCTCCAGGACCGGGGCGGCTGGACCAACCGGGAGACCGCCGAGCACTTCGCCACGTACGCCACGGCGGTGCACACCCGCCTCGGCGACCGGATCCCCACCTGGACCACGCTCAACGAGCCGTGGTGCTCGGCCTACCTCGGCTACGGCAACGGGGTGCACGCCCCCGGCGAGCAGGACCCGGGCGCGGCCTTCGCCGCCGTACACCATCTGCTGCTCGGGCACGGCCTGGCGGCCCGCGCGCTGCGCGCGGCCGGCGCGCGGACCGTCGGGATCACGGTCAACCCGGCCGACGTGCGCGCGGCCGACCCGGGCAGCGCCGCGGACGCGGCGGCGGTGCGCCTGGTCGACGGCCTGCACAACCGGATCTTCCTCGACCCCCTGCTGCGGGCGGCCTACCCGGACGACGTGCTGGAGCACGTGGCCCGGATCGTCGAGCCGACGTTCGTCCGGGACGGCGACGAGAAGCTGATCGCCGCCCCGATCGACCTGCTCGGCGTCAACTACTACGCCCCCACCTACGTCGCCGGCCGGCCGGACGGCGCGGGCGGCGGCGCCTACCCGGGCACCGAGGGCGCGGTGGAGTTCCTCCCGCCGGCCGGGCCGCTGACCGACATGGGGTGGATGATCGAGCCGGCCGGGCTGACCCGGCTGCTGGAGCGCATCGCCACGGACTACCCCGGCGTGCCCCTGATGGTCACCGAGAACGGCGCGGCGTTCCCCGACAAGGCCGACGCCGACGGCGCCGGGCAGGTCGTGGACGCGGACCGCATCGCCTACCTCGACGGGCACCTGCGCGCCGCGCACGAGGCGATCGCCCGGGGAGTGGACCTGCGGGGCTATCTCGTATGGTCGTTGTTGGACAACTTCGAGTGGGCCGAGGGCTACCGTCGACGGTTCGGGATCATCCACGTCGACTACCTGACGCAGCGACGCACACCGAAGTCCAGCGCCCGGTGGTACCAGGAGGTGATCTCCCGGAACGGGCTGTGACGAGGGTGGTAACGGGGATGACGACGGCGCAGCGGCCGACACTGGAGGCGGTGGCCCGGCGGGCGGGCGTCTCGCGGGCAACCGTGTCGCGGGTGGTGAACGGCTCCACGACGGTCGCCGAACCGATCCAGGAGGCGGTCCGCCGGGCGGTGGCCGAGCTGGGGTACGTGCCGAACCTGGCCGCCCGCAGCCTGGTCACCCAGCGGACCGACTCGATCGCCCTCGTGCTGCCGGAGGCCGCCACCCGCGTCTTCTCCGACGACCAGGTCTTCCCCGGGATCATCCGGGGCGCGGCGCAGGAGCTGGAGGCGGCCGACAAGCAGCTCGTGCTGATGCTGGCCGGCTCGCCCGCCGGGCACGACCGCGTCGAGCGCTACACGACCGGGCGGCACGTCGACGGGGTCCTCTTCGCCTCGCTGCACGGCGAGGACCCGCTGCCCGGCCGGCTCGCCCGGCTGGGCATCCCGGTCGTGTGCAGCGGTCGCCCGCTCGACGGCGCCGACGTGCCCTACGTCGACGTCGACCACGTCGGCGGGGTGACCACGGCGGTGCGGCACCTGGTGGCCACCGGTCGCCGCCGGATCGCCACCATCGCCGGCCCGCAGGACATGGTGGCCGGCATCGAGCGGCTCGCCGGCTACCGGAACACGGTCGCCGAGGCCGGCCTGCCGGAGCTGGTGGCGACCGGCGACTTCACCCGCGAGTCCGGGGCGACGGCGATGCGGCAGCTCCTCGCCGAGCACCCCGACCTGGACGCGGTCTTCGCCGCCTCCGACCTGATGGCGCACGCCGCCCTGCGGGCGCTCCGCGAGGCGGGGCGGCGGGTGCCGGACGACGTGGCGGTGATCGGCTTCGACGACATCGAGACGGCGGCGTACACCGAGCCGCCGCTGACCACCGTCCGCCAGCCCATCGTGCAGCTGGGCCGGCAGATGACCCGGTTGCTGCTGCGGCTGGCCGCCGGCGAGGCGATCGAGCCGGCCGTGGTGCTCCCCACCGAGCTGGTGATCCGCGAGTCGGCCTGACCGGTCGGCGAATATCCGGTCGAGTCGCCCGGGGTCCGGCGGTAGCGTCGCCGCCGTGACCCCACCAACCCGGCTGGTCCGCGTACCCGCCCTCTCCGACGTCGCCGAGTACGCGTACGCGGCCACGGTCGAGTCGCCCGCCCGGCTGGTGTTCACCGCCGGCGCCTGCCCGCTCGACGCCGAGGGGCGGACCGTCGCGCCCGGCGACCCCGTGGGCCAGGCCAGGCAGGTGATGGCCAACCTGGAGACCGCCCTCGCGGCGGCCGGGGCCCGGCTCACCGACGTCGTCAAGAGCACCGTGTACGTGGCGTCGTCCCGCCAGGCCGACCTGGTGGCCGTCTGGGAGGTGGTCCGGGACGCGTTCGGCGACCACGAGCCGCCCAGCACGCTGCTCGGGGTGGCCGTGCTCGGCTACGACGACCAGCTCGTCGAGGTCGAGGCCGTCGCCGCCGTACGCGAGGAGAACTGACGTGCGCATCCGGACCGCCCACCCCGACGACGCGCCCGCCGTGGTGGCGATGCGCGCGATCGTGCACCCCTACCTGGTACGCGGCGTCGAGTCGACCCGGCAGATGATCGCCCAGCCCCCGCCCGGCGAGGACTGGGCCGCGTACGTCGCCGAGGTCGACGACGCCGTGGTCGGCTGGGTGTCGGCGTACCGCAACGACCGGACCTCGGAGCCTGACGTCGGCGAGATCTCCACGCTGCACGTCCACCCGGAGCACCGCGGCCGGGGCGCCGGCACCGCGCTGCTGGCCGCCGCGCTGGGGCACCTGCGCGACATCGGGGCGCGTCGGGTGCGCACCTGGGCGCTGCCGGAGTCGCTGCCGTTCGCCCGCCGGCACGGGTTCACGCCGAGCCGGGAGCTGCGCTACTCGGCCCTCGACCTGCGGCCGGCCCCGCCGATGCCGGAGCCGCCGCCGGGCGTACGGCTGCTCCCGCTGACCGACGTCGACCCGCGTCGGGTCCACCTCGCCGAGGTGACGGCGGCGGCCGACGAGCCGGAGGACGTGCCCGCCGACGCGATCAGCTACGACAGCTGGCGCTCCGAGATCTGGGACAGCCCGGGCCTGGACCGCGCGGCCAGCACGGTGGCGGAGGCCGGCGGCGAGGTGGTGTCCTTCAGCCTCGTCCAGCGCGACGGCGACCGGATGTGGTCGGACTACACCGGCACGGTGCCGGCGCACCGGGGGCGTGGGCTCGCGCGCCTGGTCAAGACGGCGGCGCTGCACCGCGCCGCCGCCAACGGCGTACGCGTCGCCTACACCTCGAACGACGAGGCGAACGCGCCGATGCTGGCGGTCAACGTCCGGCTCGGCTACCGCCCGGTCGGATCGAGCTGGTCCTGCCTGCGCGAGCTGTCCTGACGACGGTCCCCGGGCGGCGGACCACGCGGCGGCGCGGCGTCAGCCGGCGTCGTACACCCGTTGCGCGACCGCCCGGGTGTCGGCGCCGAAGAGCACCAGCCGGGCCTCGGTGACGTGCGCCGGGGTCGCCGACCGGAGCACCGACAAGGCCTGCCGGACGGCGTCCTCGACCGGCCAGCCGTAGACGCCGGCCGAGACCAGCGGGAAAGCCACGGTGGCCGCGTTCAGCTCGTCGGCGGTCCGCAGGCTGTTCGCGTAGCAGTCGCGCAGCAGCGCCGAGCGGTCCTCGGCGGCCGACCAGACCGGCCCGACCGTGTGCACCACCCAGCGCGCCGGCAGGTTCCCCGCGGTGGTCGCCACCGCCTGACCGGTCGGCAGGCCGCGGCCGTACCGGGAGGCGCGCAACGCCCGGCACTCGTCGAGGATGGCCGGACCGCCCCGCCGGTGGATGGCGCCGTCCACTCCCCCGCCGCCGAGCAGCGACGAGTTGGCGGCGTTGACGATGACGTCCACCCGCTGGGTCGTGATGTCCCCCTCGACCAGGGCGATCTCCACGTCAGCCCTCCACCGTGGACTGGCCGAGCGACCGGCGGGCCAGCAGGGTCGCCCCGGCGACGGCGGCCGGCATGACGAGCACCGCGCCGAGCGGGATCAGGAAGCAGACGAAGACCGCCACCCCGAAGCCGAGCGTGGTCGGCCGGTCCGCCTTGAGGTGCGCCCGCCGGTCCGGCAGCCGCATCCCGCGCCGGTAGAAGGGGGCCCCGACCAGCTCCACGGCGAGCAGCCAGCCGCCGACCGCCGCCCCGATCACCGGCACCACGGTCTGACCGACCACCGGGATGAAGCCGGCGGCGAAGAGCGGGATGCCGAAGAGGATCGACAGTCCCACCAGCCGCAGCGAGTCGGCGACGCTGCGCCGCAGTGAGGACCAGAAGGGCACGTCGACCGCGCCGGGCGTACCGCCGAGGCGCTCCTCGACCCGTTCGGAGATCTTCTCGTAGAACGGGTCGCCGATGACCAGGGTGACGGCGGTGAAGCTGACCACCGCGAGCAGGCCGCCGAGGCCGAGGAAGGCCAGCCCGGCGATCACCCGGACGAGGCTGCGCGAGGTGGTCGACCAGTCGTCGGCGAACGGGGTGACCAACGCCGCCAGGTCCTCGACGAAGTACGCCAGGGTGGCGAACGCGGTCACGAAGATCGCGCCCGAGATCAACGCCGGGATGACGCCGAGCAGCATCAGCCCGGGGCTGCGGACGTAGAGGCCGAGGCCGCGCAGGAGCAGGCCCACGCCGGTGAAGAACCGGCCGGCGGCGCCGGTCACGGGCGCGGCGATGCGGGGTGCGTTCACGACCGCAGAGCCTAGTGGGCCCGGCCGGCCGGCGCGGGCGAGCGGGCACCGGGCAGGATGGGCGGGTGCGGGCGGCCCGGTTGATCTCGTTGGTCCTGCTGCTCCAGGCGCGGGAGACGATGACCGCGGCGGAACTGGCGCGGGAGCTGGAGGTCTCCGAGCGGACCGTCTACCGGGACGTGCTGGCGCTCTCCGCCGCCGGGGTGCCGGTCTACGCCGACCGGGGTCGCGCCGGCGGCTACCGGCTGCTCGGCGGCTACCGGACCCGGCTGACCGGGCTGACCCGGGACGAGGCGGAGGCGCTCTTCCTGGCCGGGCTGCCCGGACCGGCGGGCGACATGGGGCTCGCCGACGCGGTGGCCTCGGCCGAGCTGAAGGTGCTGGCCGCGCTGCCGCCCACGCTCCGGGACGCCCCGGCCCGCACCGGGCAGCGGTTCCACCTGGACGTGCCGGGCTGGTTCCGGGAGGTGGGGCCGCCGCCGTGGCTGACCGAGCTGGCGGGCGCGGTCTGGCGTGACCGGGTGGTCGAGCTGCGCTACCGGCGCGGCGACCGCGAGGTGACGCGCACCGTGCGGCCGTACGGGCTGGTGCTCAAGAACGGCGTCTGGTACCTGGTGGGCCGCGTCGGCGACGACGTGCGCACCTACCGGGTGGACCGGGTCACCGGCGTCCGGGTGGGCCCGGAGACCTTCGACCGGGACGAGGACTTCGACCTGGCCGGGCACTGGCGGGAGCAGGCCGAGGCGTTCCACCGGGGCGTGCTGCGGGAGCGGGCCACCGTCCGGCTCAGCCCCGCCGGCCTGCGCCAGCTCCGGCACCTGGCGGACGCCCCCTTCGCGTACGACGAGGCGGTCGCCGCCGCCGACGGCCCCGACGGGCAGGGCTGGGTGGTGACCCGGCTGCCCGTCGAGTCCGTCGACGTCGCGTACCACCAGCTGCTCGGGCTGGGCCCGGAGGTGGAGGTGCTCGACCCGCCGGAGCTGCGGGCGCGGCTGGCCGAAGCGGCCGGGCGGATGGCCCGCCGCTACGCCGGACCGCAGCCCGAGCCCGGGCGCGGACCGCAGCCCGGGCGCGATCCGCAGCCGGAACCCGCGCCGGACCCCGGGTCGGGTCAGCGGTAGCCGGTGTCGTCGGCCGGCAGGCCGGGCTCCACCACCTCCGTGTTGTAGCGCGCCCAGTGCGGCCGGGTGCCGTCCAGGTCCGTGAAGCCGTACACCTGGGCCAGCCCGCCGCTGTCGAGCGACTCGCCGTTCCAGCGGGCCCGATCCGGGTCGGCCGCCAGGGCGGCCACCGCGCGCCCCACGAAGGCCGGCGTCTCCGACATGACGAAGTGCGGTTCCTTGGCCGCGCCGTCGCGCCAGTTCTCCTCGGTGACGCCGTAGTGCTCCAGCATCGCCTCGGACCGCAGCCAGCCCGGGGTGAGCGCGACGGCGGTGCAGCCGTGCGGCTTCAGCTCGTGCGCCCAGCAGAAGGCGAGCCGGTTCACGGAGACCTTGGCCAGGTCGTAGAAGACCGAGAGGCGGTAGTTGGCGTCGTTGTGCTCCCGCGTGCCGTCGCCGATCTCCACCACCAGGCCGCCGGGTCGGCGGATCAGCAGCGGCAGCGCGAAGTGGCTGGTGATGATGTGCGTGTCGATCGCCAGGCGCAGGCTGCGGAAGCCGGCCTCCAGCGGCTGCTCCCAGACCGGCTTCTCCCAGGTGGTCAGGGGGTCGCCGCCCCAGATGTCGTTGACCAGCACGTCGAGGCGGCCCTGCTCGGCGTCGATCCGGGCGACCAGGTCGCGGACCTGCTCGGGAACGAGGTGGTCGACCCGGGCCGCGATGCCGGTGCCGCCGGCGGCGGTGACCAGCTCGGCGGTCTCCTCGATGGTCTCCGGGCGGTCCATCTCCGAGCGGCCGGCCCGGCTGCTGCGGCCGGTGGCGTAGACCGTGGCGCCGGCGGCACCGAGCTGGACCGCGATCTGCCGGCCGGCGCCCCGGGTCGCCCCGGCGACGAGCGCGATCTTCCCTGTCAGCGGTTGCGTCATGCGGCGAGCCTGTCAGCGAAACCTGACAGCCGAAGTCCGGTTTCGCGAAGCCGTGTCGTCCGTCATGCTCGCCGGCATGCACCTGCTGCTCTCCGGGATCGTCGGCTCGGTCGCGTACGGGCTGGCCGGGCCGGGCTCCGACGTCGACCGGATCGGCGTCTTCGCCGCGCCCACCGTCGCGTTCCACGGCCTGCGCCCGCCCCGCGAGTCGGTGGTGACCACCGACCCCGACATCACCCTGCACGAGGCGGCGAAGTGGTGCCGCCTGGCGTTGAGCGGCAACCCGACCGCCACCGAGCTCGCCTGGTTGCCGGAGGACTGCTACGAGACCCGGACGGAGTTCGGCGACCGCCTGGTCGCCATCCGCTCGGCGTTCCTCAGCGCGCCCCGCGTCCGCGACGCCTACCTGGGCTACGCCGGCCAGCAGTTCCGCAAGCTGGAGTCCCGGGTCGACGGCACGTTCTCCGCCGACACCCGGCGGCGCACGGCCAAGCACGCCCGGCACCTGGCCCGGCTGGTGCACCAGGGCCGGCTGCTCTACGCCACCGGCGTGCTGGAGATCCGGCTCGCCGACCCGGAGTGGTTCCGCGCCTTCGGCGAGCGGGTGGCCGGCGGCGCGTTGGACGAGGCACGGGCGCTGATCGCCGAGGCGGAACGGGACTTCGACCGCGTCCGCACCCCGCTGCCGCAGCGCCCCGACGAGGCGGCCGTGGAACGCTGGCTGCTCGACGTACGCGCCGCCCACCTGCCGCCGCAGCCGGCCACCCGCTGAACCGCGGCCGGCGGCGGCGTCAGTCGGCCAGCCGTACGCGGACCCGGCGGTTGGCCCGGCCCTTGCTCTCCACCTTCACCACCTGCAACTTGCCGATCTGGGCGGTGGAAGCGACGTGCGTGCCGCCGTCGGCCTGGACGTCCAGCCCGACGATGTCGACGATCCGCACCTCCTGCTCGTCCGGCGGGATCAGGTTCGACTGGGTACGGATGATGTCGGGCAGGGCGAGCGCCTCCGCCCGGGGCAGCACCCGTACGGCCACCGCTCGGTCGGCGGCCACCTCGACGTTGACCAACTCCTCGATGCGGTTCTTGAAGTCGGACGGCACCTCGGGCAGGTTGAAGTCCATCCTGGCCTCGCCCGGCTCCATGTTGCCGCCCGTGACGAGCGCGCCGAAATCGCGGAACACCACCCCGCAGAGCACGTGCAGCCCGGAGTGGGTCCGCATCAGCCGGGTGCGCCGCTCGTCCTCGACCGCGCCGGTCACCGTGGTCCCGGCCGGCGGCACCGGGTCGCCCTCGGCCGGGATGAGCCAGAGGTCGTCGCCCTTGCGGGTGCCGACGATCCGGGTCTGCACCCCCTGCCAGAGCAGTACGCCGTGGTCCGGCGGCTGCCCGCCGCCGCCCGGATAGAACGCCGACCGGTCCAGCACGATGCCCTGCTCGGGATCGGCGTGCAGCACCGTGCACTCCCACTCCCGCAGCGTCGGATCGGCGAGGTCCAGCCGGTGCGTACGTCCGTGGTGTGTGACGCCCATGTCAGGGCACGTTACTCGTTGAGGAAGGCGGAGATCCGGCTTCGCAGGTCGGCGCGTTCCGTCCAGAGGACGCCGGGCCGGTCGTACACGTGCAGGGTG
Source organism: Micromonospora sp. URMC 107 (assembly GCF_051386315.1). Taxonomy (NCBI): domain Bacteria; kingdom Bacillati; phylum Actinomycetota; class Actinomycetes; order Micromonosporales; family Micromonosporaceae; genus Micromonospora; species Micromonospora sp. URMC 107. Next base: position 12,930 of record NZ_JBPQTK010000079.1, on the reverse strand, counting down.
GCCCGGGGCAGCGCGGCCGCGAGCTGCTCGGCGACCTCGGCCGGGTGCAGGTCGTCGCCGGCGCAGCCGATCACCAGGGCCGGCGCGGTGACCGCGGCCAGCGAAGCGGCGTCGTGCAGCGGCGCCTGCTCGGGCAGGCTCGCCAGCCCGGAGGCGAGCCCGTCGCGCAGGAGCTGGTCGAGGCGCTGGCGCAGGTAGGCCCAGCCGGCCGGGGTGTTGCGTACGGCGGGCGGCAGCTCGGCCTGGACCACGTCGGCCACGGCGGAGGCGTCACCGCTCTCCACGGCCTCGAACAGCGCGGTCAGCCAGGCCCGGGCGGCCTCGCCGCGCGGCCGGTCGAGTGCTGCGGGCAGGAAGATGACCAGCCGCTCGAAGCGTTCGGGGCTCTCGGCGAGCAGCCGGCAGAGCGCGCCGGCGCCGAGGCTGGCGCCGAAGGCCCGGGTGGCGCCGCCGAGGTCGGCGACCGCGCGCAGGTCGCGGGCGAGGTCGTGATAGCTCCAGGGGCCGGGCGGCGCGTCGGAGCGGCCGTGCCCGCGGAACTGGAAGAACAGCTTGCGGCCCGTCACGCCGCTGCCGAACGGCCGTGTGGTGGCGATGCCGTTGCCGAGCCCGTGGGCGAAGACCGTGACCGGGTCACCCGTGCCGGTGACGAGCTGCTCCAGGCATACGCCGTGCGGCGTCGTGACCAGTTCGGTGTCCGGCTCCGGCAGGGCCGGTCGGCCGGTACGCGGGGCGCCCGGGCCGGGACCCCAGGTGCGGGGCCCGCCGTCCGGCGGCGGTGGCCAGCGGAAGCTTCTCACCAGAACCCTTTGCCGTCACTCAGGTCGCGCAGCCCCACCCGCACGTCGAGCAGGTAGATCAGGCCGGCGGCGATGCCGACGAGCCCGAAGAGACTGATCGGGCCGAAGCCGAGCAGGGTCAGCGCCAGGCAGACGGCGAGGATGGCGATCCAGCCGCCCTTGGGCAGGGTGCCGATGGCGGAGAAGGCGTCGGAACGCTGGGTGATGGCGTGCACCAGGGCGATGCCCTGCACGATCAACGCGAACACGAGCAGGATCAGCTCGATCACGTAGCGAACATCGAAGGCGAAGAGCGGCGCGGCGTAGGCCATGTCGGCAAGCTTATGCCGGTGACCCCGGATACGTCCGACAGGACGCATCCGGGGTCACGGCGGAACGAACTACTCGGCGGCCGGGCGGGTCCGCTTGGTGGCCCGGGGCAGCTTCGCCGACGGGGTGGCGGCCGGCTTGGCGGCCCGCGTCGCCTTCTTCGCGGCGGCCGGCTTGGCCTCCAGCGCCTCGGCCACGTCGGCCGGGGTCGGCACCTCGGCGGTCGCGGCCGGGGTCGGCACCTCGGCGGTGGGCGCCGGGGCCGGCGCCTCGGCGATCACGGCCGGGGTCGGCACGCCGGCCGGCTTCGCGACGGCCTCGGCCGGCTCGTTCTCGGCCTCGGTCGCCTCGATGTCGGCGTTGACGGTCTCGGCGGCCTCCAGCACGCCGGCCCCGACGACCCGCTCGCCCCGGGCGACCAGGGCGACGTACGCGGCCTGCGCCCGCTCCTGCGCGGCCTGGGCGCCGGCGACCACCACGGCGGCGTTGCGGGTCGCCATCGCGCGGAGCTTGTCCAGGTCCGCCACCTCGCGCAGCTTGTCCAGGTCGGCGGCCTCGCGCAGCTTGTTCAGGTCGGCGGCCTCGCGCAGGCGCTTCAGGTCCAGCTCGGTCGGGACGGCCTTCTCGCGCAGGCTGCCGGCGGTCAGGTTCGCCGTGCGCAGCGTGTCGTTGGCCTTCTGGCGCAGCTCGACGCCGGTGACGACGGCCTTGCCACCCAGGTCGGCGACGACCTTGGTGCCGAGGTCGGTCACCACGGCGGGGAGCTTGCGCAGCTGCTGAAGGGCGAGCTCGCCAGCGCCGGCGGCGGCGTAGATCGGGGCCGGGATGCGGCTGGTCTTCGGCTGGGACATCACTTCTCCTCTTCGGCCGCGTCGGCGGCCTTCCGGACCGCGTCGCGGGCGGCCTTCTTCTCGGGGGTGTCGGTCGGAGCGGGGGCGGAGCCGGCCTCGGTGACGGCGACCGACTCCAGGACGGCCTCGGTCGGGGTGCCCTCCGGCGTGGTGGGGCCCGTGGCGGCGAGGTTCGCCAGGTCGGGCGCCGCCGCGACGGGATCCGGCGCGTCCACGCCGGTGGCGTCGGAGCCGGCGGGCGTCGCGCCGGTGGCCGCCGCGGTCGCCTCGGCGAGCCGCGCGTTCTCCCGGCGGAACGTCTCGTAGATCTGGGTGAGCGACTGCTTCTGCGCCATCGTCAGGTCGGGGTCGACGGAGATGGCCGCGAGCACGCCCTGGCCCTCCTTGTCGTCGAGCAGTCCGGCCCGCAGGTACATCGCCGGGGTGGAGACCCGCAGCGCGCTGGCGAGCTGCTGGAGCACCTCCGCGCTCGGCTTGCGCAGGCCGCGCTCGATCTGACTCAGGTACGGGTTGCTGACCCCCGCCTGCTCGGCGAGCTGGCGGAGCGAGATCTTCGCGTTGCGGCGCAGATCGCGGATGAACCCGCCGACGTCGGGAAGGTCCTTACCAGTGGCCATGACCCGTACGCTAACGCGCCCTGCTAGCTCCTGCAAGCAAAGTGCTAACCAGAGTTAGCGACGTCTCATTCGCGGTTGCGTCCCGGGTCGCCCCGTGCGTACCTTTCCGCAGTGACCAAGATCGAGGTGAACGGCGCCCTGCTCGCGTACGACGACACCGGCAGCGGCACGCCCGTCGTCCTGCTGCACGCGGGCATCGCGGACCGCCGGATGTGGCGGGAGCAGGTCGGCCCGCTGGCCGCGCGGCACCGGGTGATCGCCCTCGACCTGCGCGGCTACGGGGACTCCGAGCTGCCGCCGACCCCGTTCGCCCACCACGACGACGTGGCCGGGCTGCTCGACGCGCTCGACATCCCCCGGGCGGCCCTGGTCGGCTGCTCGTTCGGCGGCGCCGTCGCCATCGACACCGCGCTGGCCCACCCGGAGCGGGTCACCGCGCTCGCCCTCCTCGGCACCGCCGCCTCGGGCCACGAATGGTCGGAGGAGGCGAACGACCTCTGGGACAGCCTGGTCGGCGAGGTCGACCCGGAGGACTTCGCCGCCAGCGCAGCCGGCGAGGTGCGGTTCTGGGTGGTCGGCCCGGGCCGCGAGCCCGCCGACGTCGACCCGGAGCTGCTCGCCTTCGCCCGCGAGATGGACCAGCGGGCGCTCGCCGCCGAGTTGGCGCTCAGCGCGGTCGACGTCGCCGAACTCGATCCCCCCGCGATCGGCCGCCTCCACGAGCTGCGGATGCCCGTCCTGGTCGGTGCCGGCGGCGCGGACGTGCCCGACATCCGCCGCCTCGCCGATCGGATCGCCGCCGAGGCGCCCGACGCGACCCGCCTGCCCGACGTGCCCGACGCCGGCCACCTGCTGCCGTTGGAGCGCCCCGGCCCGGTCAACGCCGCCCTGCTCGACTTCCTCCCCTGACACCGGCCGCCCCTGGTTCGACGGCGGCGCGGGGCTTCCGGCACGTCCGACCGCGCGGGCCCTGGACCAGAACCGTCCCCTGATCGGCAGGACAGGCCCTCGGCCTGTCCTGCCGATCAGGTGAGCCAGGCCGGTTCGCCTCCGCGAGCCAGGTCCGGACGGCCGTGGGACACACCTCCTGGTCGGCCCGGAGCTTCCTTCTAGGCGGACTCGAGGACGAAGAAGAGGAAGCCTATGAAGGACCCGGAGCCCAGGTCGGGCGGAAGCAGCTCCGCAGGAGCGTCCGGAGAAGGGGGCGGCTCGCTGATCGTCGCGATGCGGAAACCAGCAGCAGCAAAAGCATCTGCCATGGCGTGCAGCGGCCGGTGCCAGAAGGTCAGCCACACGGTCTGGCCGTCCATGACGTAGTCCTCGGAGTACTTCGTCAGCGCGAAGTAGTCGGCCTTGGGATACTCGATCGCATACGCGGCGGGGTGGTTGACCGAGAGGATCAGGCGACCGCCTGGCCTCAGCACGCGACGCAGCTCGGCGAGAGGGCCGGACCAGTCCTCCAGGTAGTGCAGGACCAGAGATGCGACGACGTCGTCGAACTCGGCGTCTGCGAACGGCAGCGGCGCGCTCAGGTCCGCCACGTGCAAGTCGGCGTCTTCACCCAGCCTCTGACGGGCCAGGTCGACCATGGCCGCACTCACGTCGAAGCCGGTGACCACGGCTCCCCTGGCGCGCAGCGCAGCTGACAACGGGCCGGAGCCGCACCCCGCGTCGAGGATCCGGCGGCCCGAGACGTCGCCGGCGAGGCGGAGCACTGCGGGCCGCTCGTAGTAGGCGTTGAAGAGGCCGGACTCGTTCTCCGCCGAGTAGGCGTTCGCAAAGTTGTCGTAGTCGGTGGTCGTCACCGTTACCCCATTCCCACGAGAAGCGAGGGTGCGTTCCTGCCAAAGCCGCGTGGGTGCGACAAACAAGGACCCGGCTCGTGCGCGTGGGCCAGGATCCGACCCACGTCCCGTCCGCCGTCCACTGTCCACGGCCCACAGCGTCCGGGGCGAGTCCCGTCACGGCGCCCCGGGTCCTCCAGCAGGATCTCCGCCGCTGGCATGCTCACCGCCGACCGGTTCACCGGCCGGACGCACGTCCGGTGAACACCGCGGTGACGGGCGGGACGGCTACCAGAGCGGCCTGACGGCGCCGACCGGCAGGCCGCCGCCGAACAACGGCAGCTCGGCGTACTCGGTCAGCACCGGCGCGTCCAGCCCGAGGCGGCGCAGGGCGGAGACCAGCACCGGCATCCGGGCGCGGCCCGCGCCGTCGTCGATCTTGAGGGCGACCGCCCCGACGCCGGGCACCGCCACGGCGAGGACCCCCTCGGCGCCCACCTTGGCGAGCAGCCCGGGGACGCCGCGCATCAGGCGGGTGTCCTCGGCCCGGGTGCCACCGACGACCTCCGGGTGCGCACGCATCGCGTCGGCCACCGTCCGCGGCACGGAGCCCGGCTCCGCCGAGACCAGCCGCAGGTACGCCCCGGCCAGCCCGGTCAGCGACACCGCGAGCACCGGGGCGCCGCAGCCGTCCACCCCGACCGCCGCGGCGGGCTCGCCGGTGAACTCCTCCACCGCGTCCCGCAGCCGCTGCTGCAACGGGTGCTCCGGACGCCAGTAGCCGTCGAGCGGCCAGCCGGCGGCCAGGCAGGTCAGCAGCATCCCGCTGTGCTTGCCGGAGCAGTTCATCTGCGTACGGGTGGGGCCGCCGCCGGCCCGCAGCACGGCCGCCCGCGCCTCGTCGCCCACGGGCAGGTCCGGCGGGCAGTGCAGGGCAGACTCGTCCAGCCCGGCGCGGGCCAGCAGCGCGCCGACCCGGGCCAGGTGGAAGTCCTCCCCGGCGTGGCTGGCCGAGACCAGCGCGACGTCGGCGGGGTCGGCCAGCGCCAGCCCGGCGCGGAGCATCCCGACCGCCTGCATCGGCTTGTTGGACGAGCGCGGGAAGACCGGGGAGGTCACGTCCCCGGCGCCGGCCACCGTCGCGCCGGCGGCGTCGAGCACCACCACCGAACCCCGGTGCACGCCCTCGACGAACCCCGACCGGACCACCTCGGCGAGCGGCGCGCCGCCCTCGTACGTCTTTCCCACAGGGTGGACGGTACCGGCACCACCGGCCGCGCCCGGCGGGCGGGTGAGCAGGCCGTCGGCGATCCGGTGTACAGCAGCGCCGTCCCGGCCGCCGCTTACCGTCCGGGGGCCGGCACGCCGAGCAGCCCGCGCGCCTCGGCGGTGGTCAGCGGCGGCCGCTGGGCGAGCTGGGCGAAGCCGACCGCGCGGGCGACGAGCTGCATGTTGGACTCGACCGGACGGCCCTTGGCGTAGGTGACCGTGTCCTCCATGCCGACCCGCAGGTGCCCGCCGGCCGAGAGCGAGGCCAGCATGACCGGGATGGTGCTACGGCCGATGCCGGTGGCCGAGAAGGTGGTGCCCTCGGGCAGGTCGCGCAGCGCCTGGTGGGCGGCGACCAGCGCCGGGGTGGTGCCCGGCATGCCGCCCGGCACGCCCATCACGAAGTCGACGTGCACGTGGCCGCCGGCCGGCAGGCCGTACTTGCCGAGCAGCCGTTGCAGGGCGGTCAGGTGGCCGAGATCGAAGATCTCGTACTCGGGCACGATGCCGCGCTCCTGCATCCGGGTGTGCAGGTCGACGATGAACTCCCAGCGGTTGAGGAAGACGTCGTCACCGAAGTTGAGCGTGCCCATGGTGCAGGAGGCCATGTCCGGCCCGGCGTCGAGCACCGCGAGCCGGTCGGCCTCCGGGTCGGTCACCGCACCCCCCGAGGAGAGCTGCACGATCAGGTCGGTGCTCTCCCGCAGCGCCGCCACGGTCTCCCGCAGCCGCCCCTGGTCCAGGGTGGGCTTCGCCTCGTCGTCGCGGATGTGGACGTGGATCACGGCGGCGCCGAGCGCCTCGCACTCCTTGGCGGTGAGCAGCAGCTCGTCGAGCGTCACCGGCAGGGCCGGCACCTCGGCCTTGGCCGACTCCGCGCCGGTGGGGGCAACCGTGATCAACGTCCCTGTCGTCATGCCCGGATCCTAGACCGGGGCCAGCGGGCCAGTCGACCGGAACTTTTCCGGCCTCGGCGCCGCGAAGCAGAGAATCTTTCGCTGTCGGGCGGTCAGGCCGGATCGATCGCGGCGGCGGTCTCCCCCACCATGAGGCGGGCGTCGTCGGCGACGTTGCGCTTGACCACGGCCAGGGCGACCTGACCCAGCTCGTGGTGGTGCACGGCCGTGCCGACGAAGCCGACCGCCCGGCCGTCGAGGGTCACCGGCGTGCCGGCGACCGGCGGCTGGTCGGTGGTCACCCCGTCCAGGTGCAGGAGTACGAGCCGACGCGGCGGCCGGCCCATGTTGTGCACCCGGGCGACGGTCTCCTGGCCCCGGTAGCAGCCCTTGTCCAGGTGGACGGCGGGGGCGACCAGGTCCACCTCGGCCGGGATGGTCCGGTGGTCGGTGTCCACCCCGACCCGGGCCCGCCGGGCGGCCACCCGCACCGCCTCGTACGCCCACAGCCCGGCGACCGGCACCCCGTTGCCCCGCAGCTGGGTGACCACCTGCTCCATCGCGACCCGGGGCACCAGCAGGTCCACGCCCAGCGGGCCCCGGCGGGCCCAGCCGCCCACGGGCAGCGGGCGCACGTCGTACAGCGCGGTCGGCCGGGGCGGCTGCTCGCCGGAGCGGAACTTCGGACCCGGCACCGCGACCACGTCGGGCGCGGCCAGCCCTGTCACGCCGAGCGTCTCCACCGCGGCGGGGGCCTCCGGCCCGACCAGGGAGAGCAGCGCGCGCTCGGCGGTCACGTCGCGCGGCTCGACCTTGCTGAAGAACCGCATCCGCTCCAGGTACGACAGCAGCCCGCCGGTGGCGCCCGGCTCGGTGTCGAGCCAGGTGGTGACGCCGTCCTCGGCGACCATGGCGTGCTGCTCGACGTGCCCGTGCGGGGAGAGCACCAGCAGCTCGGTGCCCTGGCCCGCGCCGAGCTGCGCCAGGTGCTGGCTGGTGAGGGTGTGCAGCCAGGCGATCCGTTCCTCGCCCGGCACCGCGACGACGCCCCGGTGCGACCGGTCGACCAGGCCGACCGCCGTGTCGAGGGTGCGCTGCTCGCGCATGGGGTCGCCGTAGTGCGCCGCCACACCCCGCACCCCGGCCGCCGCGTGCGCCGGCTCGGGCTGGTCCCGGCTGGCCTCGTCGATGCTCTCGACGCTCACCGCGCCCGCGATGTCGATCATTTCCGGTCCCCGTTCTCGCAGCGGACGCAGACGCCGAAGAACGAGACGTGGCCGATGTCCACCCGGAACCCGCGCTGGCTCGCCAACTCGTCGGTCAACGGGCGCAGCAGCTCCGGATCGATCTCGTCGATCGCGCCGCAGTCCCGGCAGACAAGGTGGACGTGCTGGTCCTCGCCGGCCGCGTGGTAGGTCGGCGAGCCGTGCGAGAGGTGGGTGTGGGTGACCAGGCCGAGTCGTTCCAGCAGCTCCAGCGTGCGGTAGATGGTGGTGATGTTGACCCCCGCGGCGACCTCCCGGACGGCTGTGTGCACCTGCTCCGGGGTGGCGTGCCCCAGGTCCAGCACGGCCTGGAGGATCAACTGCCGTTGCGCCGTCAGCCGTAGCCCACGGGCGCGGAGCATTTCCGCGAGGGAGGATTCGGACACCGTCCGATCATAGTTCGCCCCGCCGCGCCCGCCGCCGGTGTCGACCCGTCCGCCGCTAGGCTCGGCGGTCGTGGTGGCGTCGAGGATCGCCGTACCGGGGCGCGGGCTGGTGCCGCCCGGGGAGCCGGTGCTGCGCGGCGACGACCGGGGCGTGCTGCACGGCGACGGGCTCTTCGAGACGCTGCACCTGCGCGACGGGCGGCCGTGGCTGCGCGACGCGCACCTGGCCCGGCTGGCCCGGGCGGCGGCGGCCGTCGGCCTGGCGCTGCCCGCCGCCGAGGTGCTGGTCGAGCTGCTGGACGCCGTCCGCGCCGGCTGGCCCGCCGGGGTGGAGGGGGCGCTGCGGCTGGTCTGCACCCGGGGCCCGGAGGGCGGCGGCCCGCCCACCGCCTACGCCACGCTGGCCGAGGTGCCGGCGGCGGCCCGGGCGGCCCGCCGGGACGGGGTCACCGTGGCCACCCTGCCGCTCGGCGTCGCGGCGCGGGCCCGCGCCGAGCTCGACTGGCTGCCGGCCGGGATCAAGTCCACCTCGTACGCGGTGAGCACCGCCGCCCGCCGCTGGGCCGCCCGTGCCGGCGTGGACGACGCGCTCTGGGTCTCCTCCGACGGGTACGCGCTGGAGGGGCCCACGGCCAACCTGGTGTGGCTGGCCGGCGACACCCTCTGCACGGTGCCCGCCGCCGAGACCGGCATCCTGCCCGGGGTGACCGTCGCCTGGCTCCTCGCGCACGCCCACGAGCTGGGCCTGCGCGCCGAGGAGCGCCTGGTCACCCCGGCCGGGCTGCGTACCGCCGACGGCGTCTGGCTCAGCTCGTCCGTCCGCGGCCTCGCGGAGATCCGCGCCCTGGACGGCGTCCCGCTGCGCCGCTGCGCCCGCACGCCCGCCCTCCAGGCGCTCCTGGCCTTCCCCCTCCCCTGACCCCGGGAGGGAGCCTCAGCCGGCCACCCGGGTGAGGCGCGCGGAGAGGTGCGGGGAGAGTGGGTGGCCGAGGGCCGCCATCTCCTGGGCGTAGAGCAGGGCGCCCTCGACGATGCCGAAGAGGCGGTGACCGGCGGTGACCTCCTTGGCGGTCGACGTGCGGACCACCGCGTCGGTGACGAACTCGATCTGGGTGCCCTTGCGCTTGCCGATGTGCAGCTCCATCACCCCGGTGGGCACGGTCATCAGCGCTTCCAGCTCGTCGGTGGCCCGGTCACCGTCCATCACCGGCCGCCACCAGCCGACCTCGCGACCCGCCGGGCGGACCGGGCGGCTCTGCTCGTCGAGGAGCCAGGCGCGCGACTCGTAGAACAGGAACGGCCGGCCGTCGTGGCTGATCCGGATCTCCTGCGCGAAGTCGAAGTCCTCGATGGTGGGGAAGCCGCCCCGCCCCCGGCCGCGCCACACCCCGACGTACGGCAGCAGGCCGTCCAGCGTGGGGTGCAGCTTCGGGCCGACGCGCAGGTCGTGGCTCTCCTCGTACGGGTACGGGTCGACCGGCGGCGCGTTCAGCCACGGCGGCGGCTGCAGGGGGTTCTCGTCGCTCACCGGTTCACTCCGCCTCTCCCCGCCGGCGGCCACCACGGCTCACCAGCGTCCTCTCGACATGCGTACGGCCAGGTAGACCAGGCCACCGGCGAGCGCGCCCAGGCCGGCGACCAGCAGGCTGACGAACCCGATCTCGGTAACCATCGCGACCATCCTATGCTGGGCCCCATGGACCGCTCTCTCGTCGTCAAGGCCACCGCCGGCGCGGACGCCCCGGAGCGGTGCGCCCAGGCCTTCACCGTCGCCGCCACCGCGGCCGCCGCCGGGGTGCACGTGTCGCTCTGGCTGACCGGGGAGGCCACCTGGTTCGCGCTGCCCGGCCGGGCGCAGGAGTTCGAGCTGCCGCACTCGGCCCCGCTGGCCGAACTGCTGCACGTGATCCTCACCACCGGCACGGTGACCGCCTGCACCCAGTGCGCCGCCCGGCGGGAGATCGGGCCGGGCGACGTGCTGCCGGGCGTCCGCATCGCCGGGGCCGCGGTCTTCGTCGAGGAGGCGATGGCCGAGGGGGCCCAGGCCCTGGTCTACTGACGGCTGCCCGCCGATACCGACCCGACAGGTCGGGCAGATGCCTACGATTCGGGTGTGACCGAGGCGACGGAGCGGTTCTTCGAATCACTGCCGGCGCGCGCCCCGGACGTGCTGGTCAGTCCGGTCAGCGGGACGATGCAGATCGACCTCTCCCGCGGCACCCGGACGGTGCACTGGCTGGTCCACCTCCGGCCGGGCGCGATCGAGGTGAGCCGCAACCGGGGGCCCGCCGACGCGATCTGGTACACCAGCGAGGACCTGTTCGACAGGCTCGTCACCGGCCGGGCCCAGGCGATCTCGTCGGTGTTCCGCAACGAGAGCAGCTTCAGCGGCGACGTCGTGCTCTTCCTGCTGTTCCGCCGGTTCTTCCCCGACCCGCCCGGCACCCGGGATCCCCGCGAGGTCGCGCGCGCACAGGCCAGGCGGCTGCGGTGAAGGAACTGGTCAGCATCCTGGACGGCAACACCTTCCTGGTCAGCGACAATTCCGGCGACATCGAGCCGTCCCTCGACTTCCCGACCGGGCTCTTCTCGTTCGACACCCGCCACCTCTCCACCTGGCTGCTGACCCTCGACGGCGAGCGGCTGCACGCCCTCTCCGTCGACACCGCGGAGTCCTTCCGCACCCGGTTCTTCCTCGTCCCCGGCGAGCCGACGCACTACCTGGACGCGAAGGTCTCGGTGATCCGCAGCCGGGCGATCGGCGGCAGCTTCGTGGAGGAGCTGACCCTGCTCAACCACTCCGGAGAGGAGATGGAGTTCGTCGTCCACCTCGACATGGCCGCCGACTTCGCGGACCTGTTCGAGATCAAGCACGTCCGGCACAAGCAGGGCCACACCAGCGCCACCGTCGGCGACGACGAGCTGCGGCTGACCTACCGCCGGGAGGGGTTCCACCGCGAGACGGTCATCAGCACCAGCGCGCCCGCGCACATCGAGGTCTCCGGCATGACCTACCAGATCCGGGTCGGCCCACACGGCGGGTGGACGACCCGGCTGCACGTGTCGACCGTCGTCCACGGTGCGCGCGGCGAGGACATCCGGGCCAACCTCCCGCGGTACGGGGGCAGTCGCAACCCGGACGCGATCCGTGCCGAGCACGCCGAACTGGTCGCCCGGGCACCGAAGCTCGGCTGCGACTGCCAGCCGCTGGCCGGGGCGTACCGGCAGAGCCTGCACGACCTGGCGGCGCTGCGCTACGAGTCGATCACCCTCGGCGTACGCCTGGTCGCCGCCGGCCTGCCGTGGTTCATGACCCTGTTCGGCCGGGACAGCATCATCACCTCGCTCCAGGTGGTGCCCTTCCTGCCGGAACTGATCCCGCCGACCCTCATGATGCTGGCCGGCCTGCAGGGGCACCGGATCGACGACTTCCGGGACGAGGAGCCGGGCAAGATCCTGCACGAGCTGCGCTACGGCGAGACGGCGGGCTTCGAGGAGCAGCCCCACTCGCCGTACTACGGCTCGGCCGACTCGACGCCGCTGTTCGTCATCCTCCTCGACGAGTACGAGCGGTGGACCGGCAACGACAAGCTGGTGCGGGGACTGGAGGCCCAGGCCCGGGCCGCCCTAACCTGGATCGACACGTACGGGGACCTGCTCGGCACCGGCTACCTCTGGTACCAGACCCGCAACCCGGACACCGGGTTGGCGAACCAGTGCTGGAAGGACTCCTGGGACGCGATCTCGTACCGCGACGGCCGGTTCCCCGGCTTCCCCCGCGCCACCTGCGAACTCCAGGGCTACGCGTACGACGCGAAGGTCCGCGGCGCCCGGCTGGCCCGGGAGTTCTGGGGCGACCCCGCGTACGCCGACCGGCTGGAGCGGGAGGCGGCCGAGCTGAAGATGCGGTTCAACCGGGACTTCTGGATCCCGGAGCGGGAGTACTACGCGCTCGCCCTGGACGCCGACGGCCAGCAGGTGGACGCCCTCACCTCCAACATCGGACACCTGCTGTGGAGCGGCATCGTGGACGAATCGCGGGCCGGTCGGATCGCCGAACACCTGCTGGGGCCGCGACTCTTCAGCGGTTGGGGCGTCCGGACCCTCGCCAACGACCAGGGGCGCTACAACCCCGTCGGCTACCACGTCGGCACGGTGTGGCCGTTCGACAACTCGATCATCGCCTGGGGGTTGTGGCGGTACGGCTTCCGCCGGGAGGCCGGGCAGATCTGCGACGGGATGCTGGCCGCGTCCCGCTTCTTCGGCGGACGGCTGCCGGAGGCCTTCGCCGGCTACGAGCGGACCCTCACCGACTACCCGGTGGAGTACCCCACCGCGTGCAGCCCGCAGGCCTGGTCGGCGGGCACACCGCTGCTGCTGCTGCGGGTGATCCTGGGGCTGGAGCCGCAGGGCGACCACCTGATCATCGACCCCGCCGTGCCCGAGGGCATGGGACGGGTCGAGCTGCTGGACATTCCGGGCCGCTGGGGCCACGTCGACGCCCTCGGCCGCAGCCGCGGCCCGCACGAGCACCCGCGTGGCCGCTGACCGTCGGTTCAGGCCGGGCAGCCGGTGTTGACCGTGACGACGACCTGGTCACCGGACAGATCGGCGACGACCATGGCCGCGCCGTGCCGGTAGGCGTACGCCTGCGCGGTCCGCAGCATCGGAGGACGGGCGACGGGGGCGAGCGCGTCGGCCGGGGACGGCGGGGCCGGGACGCCGGCGGAGCGGGCGGTGCGGGCGGTGCCGC